>JAAZMA010000166.1 GCA_012799055.1 Tissierellia bacterium | reverse complement strand
TTTTATTGAAATATTTTTCAAAATTTTTTGCCAAATCTTCTATATTGTATTATAGTAAAGTATGGGAGGTGAGATATTAATTTTATTTATTAGATGATTATTGTACAAAGGAAGAAATTTAAAAAATTAGATGTAAAATATGTAATATTATTTATATAATTAATGAACTAAAATACAAGGAGGAATTAAATATGAAAATTTATCTTAGCGCAGATATTGAAGGAATAGCTGGAATAACAGCCTGGGAAGAGGCAAGATTAGGTGCAGACAAGTACCCTTATTTTGCAAAACAAATGACAAGAGAAGTAGCTGCAGCTTGTGAAGGAGCCAATATGTCAGGGGCTACAGAAATATATGTTAAAGATGCCCATGGTACTGGAAGGAATATTGACCCATTGGAATTGCCAGAAAACACAAAACTTATTAGAGGATGGAGTAGTCATCCTTATATGATGCTACAAGACATAGACGAAAGTTTTGATGCAGTTGGATTTGTTGGCTACCATTCTTCCTGTGGTTCAGATGAAAATCCACTATCCCATACTATAAATAGTGCAAAAATTGACTATATTAAGTTAAATGGAGAGTATTTAAGTGAATTTTTACTACATGGATATTTAGCTGCATATTTAGGAATACCTATTATATTTTTAAGTGGAGACAAAGGCATTTGTGAAGAAGCAAAAGAAATAAATGAAAATATTGTAACTGTGGCAGTTAGCGAAGGTGTAGGTGCCTCTTCTACTAGTATTCATCCTAATAAGGCTGTAGAATTAATTAAAAAAGGTATGGCAGAATCATTAAAAAAAGATTTTAGCAAAAATATATTAGAATTACCAAAGAAATTCACCATGGAAATTAGATATAAAGTCCACAGAGATGCTTATAAATACTCCTTCTATCCTGGGGCTAAGCAAAATTCTCCAAAAAGCGTAGTATTTGAATCAGATGATTACTTTGAAATAATGAGGGCAAGAGCCTTTTTAATATAATTCTAATACGGAGGCGGCATTATGATATTTGACGGGCATGGAGACATTTGGACAGATGTTTCAAGAAAAAGAAAAGAAGGACACAAAGATATTATAAGAAATATGCATTTAGAAAGGTTTAAAAAAGGAAATATGATAGGTGGAATATTTATCATATTTATAGACCCTGATGGGGATAAGGATCCAAAATTACAAACCTTAGAAATTATAGAACATATGGGCACAGAAATAATTAGAAGCCAAGATATTTTAAAAATAGTTAAATCTCCAGGAGATTTTGACAAAGCCTTAGAAGAGGACAAGCTAGCAGTAATCATAGGAATGGAAGGTTTAAGTGGAATTGGGGATAATGTAGAATTAATTAATACTCTATATTTACTAGGAGTAAGACATATGTCCCTTACTTGGAATGAGGAAAACCTTTTAGCTACAGGTGTTAAGGGAAATCCAGATAGGGGATTGACAAAAAAAGGCATAGAGGCTGTCCAGTTGATGGAAAAATTAGGGATTATAATTGATACTGCCCATGCCAATGATAAGACATTTTGGGATATATATGAAAATACCACAGGACTTATTATAGATTCCCATTCCAATGCTAGGGCCCTATGTAATGATTCAAGAAATCTTACAGATGATCAAATAAAAGCCATAGTAGAAAGGGGAGGCTTAATAGGCTTAAACTCCTATAATGAGTTTGTTCATGAAGATGAAGATAAGCGAGATATACACCATTTTGTTGAGCATTTAGATTATCTAGTAGAATTGGCAGGAATTGATCATGTAGGCTTTGGATTTGATTTTTTCCATTATTTAAGAAAGGGTCCTGTAGAAGATATGAATTTAGGAGTTAAAGGACTGGAAACTGTAGCACAGGTTCCAGATTTAATAGATATTCTATACAATAAAGGATATAGCAAGGAAGATATAGAAAAAATATCCTATAAAAACTTTTATAGAGTAATTGAGGAAGTTTTAAAATAAGACAGGGACATTCCCTGTCTTGTTCCCTTGGAAAAAATTGAAAGGTGGCTGAATTATGAAAAAACTTATAATGCTTAGTCTTGGTAAAAAAACCTCCGATTATTTAGCTATTCAATTAGAAAAAGTATTTGGTGAATTTACAACTATTGAAGCTTACTCTATGGAAGATGAATTTGACTTTAATATAGAAGATTCTCTTTTAGTATTGTCTTCTACTGGTTTAATTGAAATGGACCCTAGACTTGAAAAGCTTATAGCTAATGGATTAGATTATGTTGAAGCCCGAAGAGTGATAAACCACAATTATATTTCTGAACTATTAAATCTTCCAAAGGGAACTGATGTTTTATTAGTTAATGACAGAGAGGATACAGCCTGTGAATGTATAGAGCAATTAAAAGCTTTAGGCATAAATCATATTAATTATTTTCCTTATTATCCTGATATTGAATCTTATCCTAAAAAGGATATTGCTGTTACAGTAGGGGAACCTCAATTAGTGCCAGAAGATGTAAAGCAAATTATAGATATTAAAATTCGTCAACATGATATTATTACATTATCAGAAATAGCTAAAAAGTTAGGACTAATGGAGGAGATGGGTAATAGTTTTAATTTTCACTATTTACAAGACATTATTAGTCTATTATATAAAGTAAATACTGGTGCTAAAGAATTAAAAATTACTAGTAATAGATTACAAACTGTTGCCAATCATATGAAAAATGCCATAATTTATGTAAATAATAATGGCAATATTATATTAAGTAATCAAGAAATGTATAATTTATTAGGATATGAAAATGAAGAAATTGTTGGGGAAAATATAGAAAATATACTACCTGAAATTGAAAAAATTAAAGCTAATAGTGTAGATATTATTAGAATAAATGGAAAGGAATTATTTGTTACATCTGATGCAATATGTGATAAAAATAGTGATAATGGAATTATTTATACTTTTGAAAAACGAGAAGAAATTGAAAAAAGTGAATATGAAATTCGAAGGAGAACTACCAAGGCCATAAGTACAAAATTATATACCTTTGATGATATTGTTTATGAAAGTCGGGAAATGAAAAGACTCATAGACAAGGTTAAAGCCTTTTCTAAAACAGATTCTACAATTTTAATTCAAGGAGAAAGTGGCACAGGTAAAGAATTAATTGCCCAAGCAATCCATTCTGAATCTAAAAGATCAGATGGGCCTTTTGTACCTGTAAATTTTGCTGCCATGCCTATGAACTTAATAGAATCTGAATTATTTGGCTATGAAGAAGGAGCTTTTACTGGTGCAAAAAAAGGTGGTAAAAGAGGTCTTTTTGAAGAAGCTCATGGGGGGACAATTTTTTTAGACGAAATAGGAGATGCTTCCCTAGAATTTCAATGTAGCTTGCTTAGAGTAATACAAGAAAGACAAGTGAGAAGAGTGGGAGGATACAAAGAAATTCCCATAGATGTAAGAATAATAGCTGCTACTAATCGCGATTTAATGGAAGAGATTAAAAAAGGTAATTTTAGAGCGGATTTATATTATAGATTAAATGTTTTACCTGTTAGAGTACTAGGTCTTAGGGAAAGAAAATCAGATATATGGCTACTGTCTAAATATTTTTTAACGAAATATAGTAATGGTAAAATTACTAGCTTAGATGAAATTTTAGATGAAGAGGCTATTAATGAATTATTTAATTATAGTTGGCCTGGAAATGTTAGACAATTAGAAAATGCTATGGAGTACATAGTTTGTATAGGAAATAAAAATAAAAAATTAGATAAGACAGAACTGCCTGAATATATTAAAGATAATTTTCATAGGGAAGAAGATTCTTTAATAGGAGAGGTTTTAGGAGAAGATATGATTTGGGTCCTTAGTCAGTTATTAGAGTCAGAGGGATTAGGGAGAAGGCATTTAGCTGAATTAGCTGAAAAACAAAATATACCATTAACAGAAGGGCAAATTAGATCTTTACTAAACAATGCCCAAAGCTTAGGTTTAGT
>JAAZMA010000029.1 GCA_012799055.1 Tissierellia bacterium | reverse complement strand
TTTATAGTAATATCTGGAGATGCCTTTACCAATATAGACTTAAAAAGGGCCTATGAATTCCACAAAGAGAAAAAATCTAAAGCTACTTTAGTTTTAAAACGAGAACCTATACCTTTAGAATATGGGGTAGTAATTACAGATGGCAATGGGAAAATAATAAAATTTTTAGAAAAACCTAGTTGGGGAGAAGTTTTTAGCGATACCATTAATACGGGAATATATATATTAGAGCCCAGTGTTCTGGATTACTACAAAGTGGGAGAAAATTTTGATTTTAGCAAAGACTTATTTCCTAAATTACTAAGGGATAATGTACCTATATATGGCTATGTAATGGATGAATACTGGTGTGATGTAGGAGATTTAGATTCTTATATAGAGACCCATAGGGATGTATTTATAGATAAAAATAAACATTATTTATTAGGGAAAGACCCTGTAAATGGCATATGGTTAGGAGAAAATACCATAGTAGAAAAAGGTGTAGAAATTAATCCGCCAATTTACATAGGTGAAAACACTATAATAAGGTCAGGGGCAGTTATAGAACCTTATACAGTAATAGGGAAAAACTGTATCATAGGAGAAAATACCTCTATAAAGAGAAGCATTATATGGGATAATGTAAAAATTTCAAGTAATTGTGAAATTAGAAAATCAGTAATTTGTAACAATGTAATTATAAATAATAAAAGTAGAATATTTGAAGGAACAGTTTTAGGTTCCCATTCCATTATAGAATCCTATGCCACAATAAAACCAAATATTAAAATATGGCCTTACAAAAAAGTAGGGGAAAAAATTGTCTTAAAAGAAAATTTAATATGGGAGGAAAGGGATTCTAAAAAACTATTTGGAGATAGAAATATATCTAGAAAATTAAATCAAAATATTAGTCTAGAAACAGCTGTATCCTTAGGCGCTGCCATTGGCACAGCTATTAAGCCTTCAGGGAATTTTATTGTTTCTTGTGATGAATACAATTTATCTAAATTGCTAAAGTCTTCTATTATATCTGGACTTTTATCTATAGGGGCACAAATAATAGATATTAAAAGTACCAGCCTTCCCATATGTAGACTGGGCATAAAATACTTTAATGGAGACGGGGGAATTTTCATAGGAAGAGATATTGTAGAAGAGGATAAAGTCTCCATAGAAGTTTTAGACAACAAGGGGGCAAATATAGATAAAAATTTAAGGCGAAAAATTGAAAACCTATTATCCATAGAAGATTTTAAAAAGGTTTCAGGAGATATTATACAGGATACTGTAAGTATAGATAATTTTTCTTCTATTTATTTAAGAGAAGGAAAGAAGCAATTAAAGTTTATTAAAGAAATTCAAAAAGAAAAGCCTAAAATTATTATTAGCTCCCCATCTAAAAATATTTTGGCTTTAGGAGAAAAGTATTTATTATCTATTGGTTGTAATGTGGAAACAGCTGACTACAATATGGTACAAAGAGAAGAAGGAATTCACAATATAGTATTAGACAAAAATGGGGATCTAGGCATAGTTTACTATAATAATGGGGAAGAGATTTTAATAAGTGATGGGTTTAATATTGTGTCAGCGGAAAAATATTATTTGTTAAATATGCTTATAGGTTTTAAAACTGGAGAATTAGAAAAAGCTACAGTTCCTTATAATTATCCAAGGATTATGGAAAAAATAGCAAAGGAATACAAAATAAATATTGAATATAGCAAGTCTAATATATCAGAAATCCTTAGAGGATTATTAGATAGGGAAAATCAATTTCAATATATTTTAAATTTTGATGGTATTTGGGCTAGTGGAAAATTAATTGATTATTTAATAGGCTATAATACTACTTTAAACAGAACAATACAGGAATTACCAGAGTATTTTTATATAAAAAAAGAAATCCCTTGTAAATGGAATCATAAGGGAAATATTATTAGAAGATTATCGGAAAATCAAAAAGATAATATGGAATTAATAGAAGGTATTAGATTTATTGAAGATAAAGGTTGGGCTCTATTGGTTCCAGATGAGGAGAAACCAATATTTAATTTATATATTGAAGGCTATACTGAAGAATATGCAGAGGAATTAGGGTCTTTTTATGATGAAAAAATTAGGAATATGCTAGACAAAGCTCCCTAATTGTTGAAAAACATTTTTTGAAAATATTACCTTAACTAAGGCCTTAGTATAGTTATAAAAATTTACTAAATAGGTTAAATTCCTTTATTAAAATACTTAGTATAAAATTTAATATTGTTTTCGGGAGGTAAATATATGGAGTTTTATGGTACCAGGAAAAAAGTAAATATGAAATCCTTTCTATTAAAAAGATTAAATACATCTTTTTTAGACATAGAAAATACTTATTTAAAATTTAATAATAAAAACTTAGAAAATTTACCTAAAGGCTCAGAATGGCTATTGGATAATTTTTATATATTAGAATTAGTTTATAAGGAAACTAAAGCCAATATATTAAGAGAGAAAAAAATAGAATTAAATATTATTGAAACAGGAATATATAAAGGCTATCCATTAGTTTATGCCTTATCCTTAGAATTAATAAATTACTTTACAGGAAATATTAATGAAGAAAATATTATAGAATTTATAAATGGATTTCAAAAATGGGGGATACTCTCTTTGGAAGAAGTATCCTCTATTTCTACTTGTCTCATAATAGGATTACTTGAATATATTAGTAAAATTTCTGCAAAGCTTTCCACCATAGATGAAATTTGGCAAAAAGAATATGTACTTCAGTCTAAGTATAAAATTTCCTTAGGCTATGGGATTAAGTCTTTAAGAGCCATGGCTAATTTTGATTGGGAAAATATATTTGAATCCATAGCAGTAGTAGAAGAAATATATAAAAAAGACCCATTAAATGTATATGAAAGTATGGATTTAGATTCAAAACATTATTATAGATATAATACAAAAATTTTAGCAGAAAAGTTCAATGTAGAAGAAGTATTTTTGGCTAAAAAAATTCTAGAATTTGCAGAAGAAGAATGGAATAAAGGTTCAAGGGATAAAAAAGCCCATATTGGCTATTATTTATTAGATAAAGGTAGGGAGAAATTATTTGATTTTTTTGGAATAGAAGAAAAAACTACTATTTATATGAAGAAATATTCTTCTTATTACTTACCTATTTTACTTTTGACCATATTTGTATCTATAAGTATCTTTATATATACATATAATAGGGCCAATGTATTTTTA
>JAAZMA010000042.1 GCA_012799055.1 Tissierellia bacterium | reverse complement strand
GGGGGCACTCCCATCAAAAACCTATACTAAGGTTGGTGCCAGGTTCAGATATTTAACAAATAAGTTAGTAAGTTAGTGCCAGGTTCAGATATTTATTTGGAAATTTTCCCGAAGGGAATGAGGTGATATTATGGTAATACATTATAAATGCCCTAATTGTGGGGGAGATATGGCTTATGATACGGAATCTGGGAAACTTTATTGTGATAGTTGTGGCAGAGAAGACAATATAGAAAATTTTCCCGAAGAAAATATTCAGGCCTATTTCTCTGAAGAGGATGGTAAGGAATACCATTGTAAAAACTGTGGGGCTGTAATTATGACAGATAAAGATACTACTGCTACCACTTGTAGCTTTTGTGGTGCAGGAGTGGTTTTAGGAGACAGATTATCTGGAAAAATGGCTCCAGCTAAAGTAATTCCTTTTAAAATTAGTAAAGAGGAAGCTATGAAGGCTTTTAAATCCTGGGCTAGAAATGGGCTACTAACCCCAAAGGGTTTTATGACTGCCGATAGAATTAAAAATATTACAGGTATATATGTACCCTTTTGGCTATATGATTTAAATTCTAGAGTAAGGGTAAATGCTACATGTACTAAGGTTAGAACCTATACTAGGGGAGATTATATTTATACAGAAACTAGATACTACGATGTATATAGGGATATAAATTTAGACTATGTGAAATTACCAGTAGATGCCTCAGAAAAAATGAACGATGAATTAATGGATAAATTAGAACCTTATAATTATAGGGAATTAAAGGAATTTAAAACCCCATATTTAGCAGGCTATATTGCAGAAAAATATAATTATGATGAAAAGGAATTATTACCTAGGGCTAAATCTAAAATTGAACAATATATACATTCTTATATAGATTCTACTATTACAGGCTATTCTACTGTTAGATATAATAGTAAAAATATAGATACGAGAAAAGTAAATGCCTATTACACACTACTTCCAGTGTGGATGGTATATTATGATTATGATCGTAAAGAGCATACCTTTGCCATGAATGGACAAACGGGAAAAGTAGTAGGTACTCCACCAATTAGTTATGGAAAAGTGGCAGCATGGTTTAGTGGAATAGCAGGAGGAGTTTTTGTTTTTCTTAAAATCATAGCTTTAGCCATGGGAGGTGGTTTGTGGTGAGGAAAAAAATTATTCTTATTTTAATACTAATATTTTCAATTGGATTAAATCCAATAGAGGCCACACCCCAAAAACAAAGAGTATATGATTATGCCAATCTATTAGAAAGTTCAGAAATAGAAGAATTGGAGGCAATGGCAGAGAAATATAGTATAAAACGGGAAACAGATTTTGTAATTTTAACCACAGATAATACCAATGGAAAAGATGTGGTAAAATACATGGAAGATTTTTATGACAATATGGCCCTAGGCTATAATAAGCCCCATGGGAATACTGCCATAATTACTATAGATATGCAACATAGGGAAGTGTATTTAGCAGGATTTTATAAGGCAGAAACATATTTAAGTGATTATAGATTAGATCTTATTCGAGATAAAATTACTCCCTATTTATCCAATGGAGATTATTATAAGGCCTTTAGTAAATTTATTAAACTAGGATATAAATACATGGGCATGGAACCAAATGTGGACCCAGATAATATACTTTTTAATCTATGGTTTCAAATTGTAGTATCCCTGGTAATTGCAGGAATAATAGTAGGAGCCATGGCTTATAATTCAGGTGGAAGAGTTACAGTATCCCAAGGGACTTATATGGATTTTAGTAATTCTAAAGTAATTAATAGAAGGGATAATTATTTAAGAACCTCCGTAACCAAAACTAGAAAACCTTCCAATAACAATAAGTCTTCTGGAGGAGGCTTTGGAGGCGGTGGAGGTGGTGGAACCACTTCAGGAGGCCATTCCCATAGTGGAAGTAGAGGTAGTTTTTAAATTTATAATATATTGTATATAAGGAGGTAGAAAAATGTTTAGAAGACAATTTGCCAATGTAGTGGAATGGGAAGAATTTAGGGATGATATGATATTTTGGAAATGGACCAATAGGGAAATAAAAAAAGGAAGTAAATTAATTATTAGACCAGGTCAGGATGCAATTTTCTTATTTAATGGAAAAATTGAAGGAATTTTTGAAGATGAGGGAGAATATGATATAGAATCTCAAATTATACCTTTTTTATCTACATTGAAAGGATTTAAATTTGGATTTAATACTGGTATGAGGGCTGAGGTATTATTTGTAAACACCAAGGAATTTATTGTAAAGTGGGGGACTAAAAATGCTATAAATATACCTACTATGGGCCTTCCAGGTGGTATGCCTATTCGTGCCAATGGCACTTTTAATTTTAAAGTAAATGATTATATTAGATTAATAGACAAAATTGCAGGTGTAAAACAGTCTTATTTAGTGGAAGATGTAAAATTAAGAATAACCTCCATATTGGACCAATTATTAATGAAATGGATTGTAAAGGAAGGAAAAGATATGTTTAATCTTCAGGCTAATTCTTTTGAAATAGCCAAGGGGATTCAAGAAGATTTAGATATGGAAATAATAGATAGTGGTATGACTATTACAGGATTTAATATAATTAGCTTTAGCTATCCAGAAGAAATTCAAGAGATGATAAATAAAACTGCTTCCCATACTATGGTAGGGGATTTAGGAAGATTCCAACAAATATCCATGACAGAAGGTATATCCTCTGGAAAGGTAAAAGGAGGAGGAGCAGCCTCTGATATGGCAGGTATGATGATGGGTATGAATGTGGCTAAAGAAATGATGAAAAATATGGAGGAAAAACCCTCCTCTCAAAGTGGTACAAAGCCAAATTTCTGTCCCAATTGTGGGCAAAAAGTAGAGGGAGGAAATTTCTGCTCCAATTGTGGTGAGAAACTATAATACAATTGACAATGGACAATTAAATTTGTAAAACAATTGTAATATAACTGAAACAATATAATGTTATAATATATAAAAATTGGGACATATCTTAAAAATATATTTGTCTTTATGAGATATGTCCCTAAATTTAATTAAGGGGGAGAAAATACTTGAAGAGAAACCATAGAATATTATATTCAATAATTGGATTAATTGTGATTCTTTCTAGTAGTACAATTTCTTTGGCCATGGCAACGGATATAAAGGGCAATTGGGCAGAAGATTATATTGTTCAATTAATAGAGAAGGGAGCAATGCCTATTTATCCTGATGGTACTTTTAAACCTAATAATAGTATTACTAGAGGAGAATTTATAAAGGCAGTAAATAATATATTTGAATTTGAAGAAATGGTAGAAATACAGTTTAAAGATATAAATGAAGAAGACCCCTTTTATAATG
This sequence comes from Tissierellia bacterium, assembly GCA_012799055.1. Taxonomy (GTDB): domain Bacteria; phylum Bacillota; class Clostridia; order Tissierellales; family Tepidimicrobiaceae; genus JAAZMA01. Next base: position 119 of record JAAZMA010000042.1, on the reverse strand, counting down.
ATATTAAAAAGGCTGTGGCAGCTGGATATATTAATGGGTATGAAGATGGTACTGTAAAAACAAAAGGCTTTATTACAAGACAAGAAGCTTCTAAAATACTAGTGATAGCTTCTAATTTT
>JAAZMA010000052.1 GCA_012799055.1 Tissierellia bacterium | reverse complement strand
TAACTTTAATTATATATGCATCCATACCATTAATAATTTGGTTTACCATATCTAAAAGAAAGAAAATGGCAAATTCTTTTAGAAGAGTAAGAAGAGAAATTGCAGATGTAAATGCCCAATTGGAAAACAGTATATCTGGAGTTCGTGTGGCAAAATCTTTTACAAATGAAGATTATGAAATAGAAAAATTTGATATTAATAATAATTTATATAAAGAGGCTAGGAAAGAATCCTATAAAGCCATGGCAGAATTTGCAGCAGGTATTGGATTAATGACCAATATATTAAATTTATTAGTTATATCTGTAGGAGGATATTTTGTACATCTTCAGTATATAAGTGTAGGAGATTTATTTGCCTATATATTATATGTGAATTTCTTTATGCAACCCATAAGAAGACTAGCTGATTTTATACAGCAATATCAAGAGGGTATGACAGGCTTTGAAAGATTTATGGAAGTAATGAATATAGAACCTGATATAGTAGATAAGGAAGATGCCATAGAATTAAAAGATGTAACGGGAGATATTGAATTTAAAGATGTTTCCTTTAGTTATACCAATGGAGAAGATAGGGTACTTTCTAATTTAAATTTAAAAATAGAAGCAGGTAAAACTATTGCAATTGTTGGTCCATCTGGTGGTGGAAAAACTACACTATGCCATTTAATACCTAGATTTTACGAAGTAAATGATGGTGTAATAACAGTAGATGGCATAGATATAAAGGATATAAAATTAAAATCCCTTAGGGAAAATATTGGCTTAGTGCAGCAGGATGTGTTTTTATTTACAGGGACCATAGCTGAGAATATAGGGTATGGGGATCCAGATAAATCTGAAGAAGATATAATTGAGGCAGCGAAGAAAGCTAGAATTCATGATTTTATAATGGAATTGCCAAATGGATATGATACTTATGTTGGAGAAAAAGGTGTTAAATTATCAGGAGGTCAAAAGCAAAGAATTTCCATTGCTAGGCTATTTTTAAAAGACCCACCAATTTTAATACTAGATGAGGCTACTTCGGCATTAGATAATGAAACAGAAATATTAATTCAAGAATCCCTAGAAGAATTAGCAAAAAACAGGACTACCTTAGTAATCGCCCATAGATTATCTACAATTAAAAATGCAGATGAAATTTTAGTTTTGACTAATGAAGGTATAGAAGAAAGAGGTAGTCATAAAAAATTATTAGAAAAAGATGGAATGTATGCCTATTTATACAATTTACAATTTAAGGATTTAGTATCATAAAGGTGATTAATTAACCCCCCAATATATAGAAAGAATAAATTGTTAGTATTTTGAAGCTCTCCATATATATGGGGAGTTTTTTTTGTTTTTTTTTGGGTAAAAAAAATATATATAATTTTTTTAATTTAAATCTTAATTTTGTAACCTTATTGTAAATACTTCTTTATAAAATTGTAATGCATTTTTTGTATTAATATAGTATCCTATATATAGGAATACTAATATTATTAAAAGATAATTGTAGACAAGGAGTGGTTAATATGACAAAAAAAACAAACTTTAACAAGAAAAGACATCCAAGAAAATATATTATTGTTTTTATAATAGTATTCTCCTTGTTTTTTATAAGAACTTCTCATAATTTCAATTTTAGAAATGTACCAAGTGTGGTAGAGGCAGGGAATTTATCTGAAAGTATATTATTAATTTCTGAAAAATCTCCTGTAAATGTGGCTTTTCAACATGAAAAAGCTTTAATTGAAGCGGAAAAAATAGAAAAAGCCCAATTAGAATTAGAAAAAGAAAGGGAAATAGCAGAGAAAAAAAGACAAGAAGCACAAGAGGCTAAAGAAAACAAAAAAATTGCTTATCTAACCTTTGACGATGGGCCATCTCCCAATGTTACACCGCAAATCTTAGATATTTTAGATGAATACGATGTAAAGGCTACCTTTTTTGTAATAGGGAATTTGGCAGAAAAGTATCCAGATATAATTAAGAGAATTAATGAATCTGGCCATGGAATAGGAAATCATAGTTATTCTCATTCTTATAAAAATATATATAAAAATACTACTAATTTTTTAAATGAATTAAAAGCTACAGATAAAGTATTAAAAAATATATTAGGAGATAGCTTTGAATCTAATATAATCCGATTTCCTGGAGGTTCCTTTGGGCAACAAAAAGCACCTTTTAGAAAGGCAGCAATAGATAATGGTTATTCCTATTATGATTGGAATGCATTAAATGGAGATGCAGAAGGAAAAAAACTTTCTAAAAATAAATTAGTTCAAAGATTAAAAAGCACCACTAATGGACAAAAAAAATTGATTGTTTTAATGCACGATATGGGCGGTAAACAAACTACTGTAGATGCATTGCCAGAAATAATAGAGTATTTACAACAAAATGGCTATGAATTTGGAATTATAAAATAATTGCTGTTCTTTTTAGCAGCAATTATTTTAATATATTGGAGGTAGAATAATGTTATTAAACAATAATATTCTCATAGTGGAAGATGAGGAACATATACGAAAATTTGTTAGAATTAATTTAGAAGGAAATGGATTTAATGTTTGGGAAGCTGATACTGGGGAAAAGGGATTAGAAATTGTTCGAAATGAAGAAATAGATGTGGTATTATTAGATATTATGTTACCAGGAATAGATGGTTTTCAAGTTTGCAAAATTTTGAGAGAAGAATTCCCAAGTATTGGCATAATAATGCTTACAGCAAAATCTCAAGATATAGATAAAATCATGGGCTTAGAATATGGTACTGACGATTATATGGTGAAGCCTTTTAATCCAAAGGAATTGGTACTTAGAGTAAAATCTTTAATGAGAAGAATGGAAAAGCCTAAGTACAATCAATCAGAAATAATAATAGATGGACCTTTTAAAATTGATAAATATTCTAGAAAATTTTTTAAAAAGGAAAAAGATGTGGAATTAACTCCTACAGAATTCTCCATTATGAAATTGTTTGTTGAAAATCCAGGGAAAGCCTTTAGTAGGGATGAGATATTAAATCTAATTTGGGGAGAAGATTTTATAGGGGATTCTAAAATTGTAGATGTTAATATAAGGAGATTAAGATCTAAAATAGAGGACAATCCAAGTGAACCTATATATATTGAAACAGTATGGGGAGTAGGCTATAGATGGAAAGAAAGTTCAGGAGAAAAAAATGAAAAAAAGTATTAAAACCCGATTAGTAGGAAATTTTATGTTAGTTATAGTAATTTCTGTATTAATATTGGAAATTTTTTTAGTAAATGCAGTAAGACAATATTATTATAAAACAGTAGAGGATATACTTTCTAATCAAATAATGTTTTCTTCAGATTTCTATTCTAAATATTTTTCTTCTACAAATTTACATGATATTGTTGTAGACGATGTAGATGTATTTTGGCATCAGACTTCAGCACAGGTTTTAATTTTAGATTTAAATGGAAAAGTTTTAATGGATTCCATAGGGGCTTATCATTCTGTAGATACAATAGACACTATTGATGTAATAAATGCTAAAGGAGGAAAAAAAGGTACTTGGATTGGAAATGTGGACTATACTGATTCACCTGTAATGGCAGTATCTCATCCATTAATAGTGGAAGATGAAACCATTGGAATATTGAGATTTGTTACCACATTAAAGGAAATTAATAATATAATAAAAAATATAGCAAAAATATTATTAACAGTAGGAATTATTGTTATTTTAATATCTGGATTTGTTAGTATATTTCTTGCTAATACTATAGTACGCCCTTTAGAAGATGTTACTAAGGTAGCAGAAAAAATGGCCAATGGACAATTAAATGTTAGGAATGAAAAACGATTTGACGATGAAATAGGCAAATTATCAGATACATTAAATTATATGGCAGAAGAATTAATTAAAAAGGAGCAATTGAAAAACGATTTTATTTCTTCTGTTTCCCATGAATTAAGAACTCCATTAACTTCTATAAAGGGGTGGGCTATTACACTTAAATCTCATGAATTAAGAGATGAGGAGTTGTTAGGAGATGGACTAGAAATAATAGAAAAGGAAACTGATAGATTAGCTGATATGGTAGAAGAACTTTTGGATTTCTCTAGATTTGTATCTGGTAGAATAAGTTTAAACAAGGAAAGTGTAGATATAAAGAATTTAATAGAACAGGTAGGAAAACAGCTTAAACCTAGAGCTGAAGAAAGAAATCTAGACTTTAATTATTATTATGATCCTCAATTGCCAAATATAATAGCAGATGAAAACAGATTAAAGCAAGTATTAATAAATTTATTAGATAATGCTTTTAAATTTACATTAGATGGTGGCCAAATAAATTTAGTATGTAATTTAGTAGAAGATGGAATATTAATTCAAGTTGAAGATACTGGTATAGGAATTTCTGAAGAAGATTTGCCCTATATTAAAGATAAATTCTATAAAGGGAAAAGTAGTAAATCCCATAGTGGATTAGGATTATCCATATGTGATGAAATAGTTAAATTACATGATGGAGTTATGGAAATAGAAAGTGAATTGAATAAGGGAACTAAAATATCTGTATTTCTTCCAAAGGAAGGTGGGGAATAATGAAAAAAATTACGGCCTTAATTATTTTGACAATAATATTATTTGTGCTTACATCTTGTAATATAGAAAGTACTGAAATATCTGAAACTATTAAGGCCCCTGAAAATCTTAAGCCCCCAATTTATGGTGAATGGATAATAGAAGATTATAAAATTGCAAATATTAGTGCTATGGATGAAGATACTGCTAAAACTTATCTAGGAAAGGAAGCCTTTTTTCATGAAGATTTAGTAGCAATAGGCGAAGAATACTGTATTAATCCTGTTTATAAAATTAAAAATGTAAGGCCAATTGACTATTTAATTTATCAGTATAAAACTAATCCTAAATTTTTAAATATAGATGAGGAAGAAATACAAATAGTATCCATAACTGGAGAAGAACAATTTTTTTATGAATTTATTAAGGAATCTGAAGACTCTATAATTGCGTATATAGATGGGGTGTTTTTTTATTTTAAATTGGTTTCAGAAAATGTTAGAGAAGAAAAACTAGCAGAGTATTATTATAGTGAGAAGGCTATGTTGAGAACAACAAGTTTGGATTCAAAGGATATATTAAAATCCACTGTATTAATAGGTTTAAAATCCATGGACATGGAAAATGAGGATAATTTTGAAAAATGGAATTATAGAACCCTATTAATTAGAACACAAAATAAAAATGTTTTAGGAACATATGAAATGGAAGATGTATTTTTCCCAAGAAAAACTGGATTTTGGAAATTAAGTGTTAATAGAATAAAGGATGGGGATACTGTAGAAGATAATATATCTGTGTATCCAATAAAAAAAGCAGCCCCAGAGCTAAAAAACAAATCAGTAGGAGATGAGGAAATAATTAATATGGTAACTAGAGCTGAAGACGGTGGATTAGTTTTACCAAGTATAGTAAAAGAAGAAAAGGAAATAATGGGGAAAAGTCTTAAAAACATATTGTATGTGGGAAATGATTATATTTCTTTGGAATTAATTAATTATTTAGAGAGGGGAGAAAGAATATTAGAATTTCATCCTATAGATAATTTAGAAAAGGGAAATCCTATGAAAATATCAGATATTGCAGGTGAAATTGGTAAGGTTTCATTTTTAGAAGAGGCAAATAAAGAAATTCTAGCTAAAAATGAGGAGTTTAAAGAAAGTACCATAGACTTAACACCTGATGAGGAAAGTTTTGGCTTATTTAGGCGAAATGGTCATTGGATTTTTAAAGGAAGGGTTAATTTTTCAGATAATGGAGTTTATAGTTATAAAGATTTTAATATTCGTGCTATACCTTCAAAAGAAGTGGTACATTTTGATCAATTATTTATTCCTTGGAATGCTATTAAAACAAAGGTGCCTGAGGCAGTAGATGCTTTTACATCTCCAAATGAAGATATAATATTAGTAATTACCCATAATAATATATTAATATATACATTGGTGAATGGCTATATAAGCGATATTCCATTAAAAAAGATACAATTAAAACCTGCAGAAAAAATAATCATGTTAGAATGGGGCATAGGTAGATATGGACCTATATGGGAAGATGAATTTATTAAAAATGGTGGTACGGAAATTGTAAATTAAAACTGGACAAATTTGTCCAGTTTTTTATATATATACTATGTATTTTTTAAGGTTTTTTGATACAATAAAATTAGTTATTTATTAATTGGTGAAATTTAGATTGAAATAGAACAAAGGGGAGGATATGGTGACTAAAAAATATATAATTGCCTTAGATCAAGGCACTACCAGTTCTAGGGCGGTGATTTTTAACCATAATGGAGAGATAGTTCAGATTGCACAGAAGGAATTTAGCCAAATATATCCAAAGCCTGGATGGGTAGAACATGATCCAATGGAAATCTGGGGGACTCAATCGGGAGTTCTTAGGGAAGTGTTGGAAACTGCAGGGATTAGGCCAAAAGAAATAGCAGCCATTGGCATTACTAATCAAAGAGAAACCACAGTGGTTTGGGACAAAAATACAGGTAAGCCAGTTTATAATGCTATAGTTTGGCAATGTAGAAGGACAGCTACTATTTGTGATGATTTAAAGGCTAGAGGTTTAGAGGATTATGTAAGGGAGAATACTGGACTAGTAATTGATGCATATTTTTCAGGGACTAAAATCAAATGGATATTAGACAATGTGGAAGGAGCAAGGGAAAAAGCAGAAAAGGGGGAATTGTTGTTTGGAAATATAGATACATGGCTAATTTGGAATTTAACTAGGGGAAAGGTACATATTACTGATTATAGCAATGCCTCTAGAACTATGATTTACAATATAAAAGAACTAAAATGGGATGAAAAATTGCTTAAGGAATTAGAAATACCTTTATCTATGCTTCCAGAAGTTAGACCTTCCAGTGAAGTATATGGAGTTACAGATCCTCATACCCTTGGAGGGGCAGAGATACCCATATCAGGAATAGCAGGGGATCAGCAAGCAGCTTTATTTGGTCAGGCTTGCTTTGAACCTGGTATGGCTAAAAATACCTATGGTACTGGATGTTTTATGTTAATGAACACTGGAGAAGAAATGGTAATATCTAAAAATGGTCTTTTAACCACTATTGCTTGGGGAGTAGATGGAAAAGTGGAATACGCTCTAGAAGGTAGTATTTTTGTAGCTGGTGCTATAATTCAATGGTTAAGAGATGAATTACATCTAATTGTAGATGCCAATGATAGTGAATATTTTGCCCTAAAAGAAAAAGATAATAATGGAGTATATTTAGTTCCTGCTTTCGTAGGATTAGGGGCACCTTATTGGGACATGTATGCTAGAGGAACTATAGTTGGATTAACTAGAGGTGCAAATAAAAATCATATTATTAGGGCTGCATTAGAGTCTATAGCTTATCAAACTAGAGATGTATTAGAAGCAATGGAGGAGGATTCAGGTATAGAATTACAGGAATTAAGGGTAGATGGTGGGGCAGTGGCAAATAATTTCTTAATGCAATTTCAATCTGATATATTAGGAGTGTCTGTTCATAGACCAGAAGTAATTGAAACTACAGCATTAGGGGCTGCTTATTTAGCAGGATTGGCGGTAGATTTTTGGAAAGATAAAAATGAAATTACAAGAAGATGGAATGTTGATAGAGTGTTTGAATGGAGAATGAAAAAGGAAGAAAAAGAAAAACTGTATAGAGGTTGGAAAAAAGCAGTGGAAAGGTCTAAAGATTGGGTAGAAAAATAAAAGTGGATAGTTAATCATCCACTTTTATGTATTCCAATTCCAAACATTTTTATTGCTAGTAGATACTGCAATTGCACCTGCATTTAAACTTTGTATTACATCTTCCTTATCCATAATTAATCCTCCTGTAATTATGGGAATTTTAGTTTTTTCATATATTATTTTAACTATTTTTGGCATAATTCCAGGAAGAATTTCTACTGCATGGGGTCTAATATTATGAATAGATTCAATACCTTTTTTTAAAGACGTGGAATCTAAAACAAATAATCTTTGTATGGTAAAGGCACCTAAATCATTACTCATTCTTACAAGATTTGATTTAGTAGTTATTATCCCATGGGGATAAATATTTTTTATTATATATTCTAATCCCCAGGTATCTTTTGAAAACCCATCAATTAGATCCACTTGTATATATAGACCTTTATTCTTAGATTTTACTCTATATGCTATTTCTTTTAAATTAAATATATTGCCAGTAAGTAAGAAGATGTTTTCACATGGAGAATCTAGAGCTTCATCTAATCGCTCTAAATCATTTACAGCTGCAATAACAGGATTGATTTCTATTTTTTCAAAAAAATTAGCCAAAAAACCACCCCATATCTTAATAGGCCTATATGATTATTTTAAATTATATCTTTTAATAGCAGTTTCAACAATTTTAAAAACTAAATTTTCATAACCTAAATCTGTAGCTTCTGCCATTCTGTATAGGGCAGATTTTCCTTTCATTAGACCTGGCAAAGAATTAATTTCCAATACATAGGGAATTCCATCCTTAAGTATTATATCCACTCTACCATAATCTTTTAATCTTAAAGCTTTATAAGCCTTTATGGCTGTGTTTTCTAATAATACTTTTTCATCTTCATTTAATTTAGCAGGAATATGGTAAGTAGTTTTATCTTTATAATAGGCTTTTACTTCAAAACTATAAAATTTTAATAAATCCTCTGGTAGATTTGATAAATCAACCTCCTGTATAGGTAATACCTTTATATTGTCATCATTCCCAATAATGCCTATGGAAAATTCTCTACCTTCAATATATTCATTTAACATAATTGGCGGATTATATGTTTTTAATTCTTCTTCTGTTTTTTCCCTTAGGTCTTCCATATTAAAAACTAAACTATCTTGGTGAATACCACGACTAGATCCCTCATCATTTGGTTTAATTAAAATTGGGAATTCCATTTCCAAATTATTTAAATCCTCTAAACTATTAATTGGAACAAAATTTGGAGTTGGAATATTTGCAGCTTTAAAAATCTTTGAAGAGCAAATTTTGTTAAAAGCTAAAGCATGGCCTAAGGGAGAGGAACCAGTATAGGGAATATTAGCAAATTCCAATAGTGCAGGAATTTGTGCTAATTTACTATCACCTCTTATACCATTACATAAATTAAATACTAAATCTACATTTTCAGCCCTTAGTTCTTCTATAATATTTTCCCTAGCAATTAAGGATATACAATCGTACTTTGTAGATAGAATTTTTTCAACTTCCTCTACAGTTTTTTGTTTTTGTTCATCTTCTTTTAGAGCTTCTTCAGATGGAATGTAATCCATCCTAGTATCATCTGTTAAAATAGCAATTTTCAATACACATACCTCCTTTATTCAATTCACAATTGCCAATGCATAATGATTTAGGTTAAGCTTTTGTGTCTGAAATCCTTGGATCTCCCTTTATAAGTTGAAGTTTCTTTTTCCTTGTCAACTGTTTAATTTGCCATTCCCTTTTTTGAGCTTTAATTTTATCATTATACTTTTCTAAATATACTAGTTTTACAGGAAGTCTAGCACGAGTATATTTAGAGGCTTTGCCTTCATTATGAAGTTTTAACCGATTGTTTATATCTACTGTCCAACCAGTATATAAAGTTTTATCACTACATTCTAATATATATACATAGCACATTTATTTCACCAATTCTTTCAATACTTTAGATGTACATTCATAAGAATAGCCTTTTCTTTGAAGGAATCCTCCTAATTTTCTATATTTGGCATATTTATCATCATTTTTATAGGAGTTTATTTTCTTTTTCCCTAATTCTAAAGCTCTTTCATACTCATTGTCTTTATCTTCTTCTAAAACCTTCTGGATAATTTCGTGGGAAATTCCTTTTTTATACAATTCGTACTTAATTCTTTTAGGACCAAAACCATTTAAATTTATTTTATCATTGGCAAAGGATTTGGCAAACTCCAAATCATTTATTAAATTATATTTTTTTAAATAAATTAGAGTATTTTCAATTGTATTTTCACTAAATCCTTTTTTCTTTAGTTTATCTATTATTTCTTTTTCTGATCTTTGTCTATAACTTAAAAATCTAAGGGCTTGGTCTTTAGCTTTAGCCTGTTCTTCTTCCAGTAAAACTTGTTCTATGTATTCAGTATCAATTTCCATACCTTCAAATAAATTGTATTTATACTGAATTTCAGCCATTAGTCCAAAGGCAAATTCCCCATCTATATAAATATTTACTCTGTTGTTATTTTTTTGGGATTCTATTTTTGTAATTTTCATCTTATCACCAATTTTCCATCATTTTTCTAATATATCTAGAAGTTCTTTCTAATGTATTTACAGTTACAATATCTTCTAACTTTGTATCAAAAGAATGTCCACCTTTTTTATGAACTAAAAAAGCATATTTTATATTAAATTGCTTTAGCTTTTTAGCAAAATCCACTGAGGACTTAAAAGGAACAGTAGTATCTAATTTACCATGGACTAATAATGTAGGGACCATATTTTCACTTATCCAATTAATTGGAGAATAATAATCATATATTTTTTCCTCATTTACAGGAGAGTCTTTTAAAGTTTGTTTAGTGGCAAATTTAGCAAATAAAGATTTGTTTTCTGATATGAAAATTTGATTTAGATTTGTAGGAGAATAATAAGCTACAACTCCTTTAATTCCAGACATTTTATCTAAATTACTATTATAGGTGTGATAAGTGGAATAAAGTAAAGATAAATGTCCTCCAGCAGATAATCCCATTAAAACAATATTATTTTTGTCTAATGATAATAAATGGCTATTTTCTTTAATATATTCCAATGCATCAGTATAATCAGATAATATATCCTCCATGGTATTTTTGTAACCATATCTATAATCAATACTAACTACAGCAAAGCCTTTGGAGGCTAAAAATTTACACCAAGATACATTATTAGGCTGGTTTCTAAAGCCAGAAATCCAGCCACCACCATGGCAGAAAAACACTATTGGATAATTATTATTATACCTTATGGGATACCAAATATCTAGTTTTAAGTCTTTATTATCAGTTTCTTTATAGACATAAGTATAGGATTGAAACTCTCCATCCACATCTATGGGAACCTTAGACCGAAGTACTTTCCAGGTATAGATAATTAGAGAAATTACAAAATAATAGAAACCTAAAGTTAAATCTTCAATGGATAGAAAAATAAATATTAGGAAAACATAAATTTTATTTACTACAAAATAGGACATTTTAAACTTTTCACGAAATTTATCCATAATAATCACCATAATATTATTTTTCCAAAGGATTTTCAATATATTCTCTAGTCAATAAGGCTTTTTTAGCTTCTTTTGCATTTATATTTAATTTATGCAATATATATTTAGCTACTGGGTATCCAAAGGGTAGCCAATTTACATGGGATATAGGTAGTATTTTTCTATTGGAACCATACATTTCGTCATATAATGCTTTTCTAGATTTTACAGGTAATGTAGAATCAAAATAAGCATCTATAAAAGTTACTTTTTTCATATCTAGTAAATGGGCATAGGAAATAGGATCAATTTTAAATAGGGGATGAATATTTTCATTAGAAACTATTTCTTCTAAACTCATTTCTTTTACCATGGGAAATTGTTTATCATAAATATTATATAATATATCTGCATTAGAAAGATTATATTTTGTTTTAAAACCTTTTTCCATCATTCTCCTAGCAAAGACAGTTGCAGGAGATTGATGGATTATTCTAGGCATATGTCCACCAGTGGTCATAAACAAGAAATGTGCAATTCTTTTATCTATGGCACCTACCATAGTGGAAAGCATACCCCCTAAACAATATCCTAATATTATATTGTTTTCTCTCCAAAAGCCTTCTTGTTCCAACAAATCTATGGTGGTTAAAATATCTATTACACCGTGTTCCCAAAATTGATACATAATATTAAAATCAGGATATAAATAAGATCTACCACTCATAGAATTGTTTTCTACTCTAGTATAGTTTCCAGGCAATATTAATATTGTAGAGCTAACACCTGCATTAGCTAGATGAGGACCTAGCCACAATAAAAATTTAATATTTCTACTTCCTAGTCCATGTAATATTAAAGTTGAGGCTCTAACTTCTTTTTTAGGTTGATAAAAATATAGTTCTACTTTCTCTGTACCAGGTGCAGGATTCCTATATAGGGAATCATATCTTACATAAGAACATCTATAGTTTTTCCCCTTAAATATATACCCAGAAACATATTTAATATTTTTTTTATCATAAGTAAAATTAATTTTCATAAAATTATCCTTTCAAAATATGGTTGCTAAATTATTATACCACAAAATAACTATTTTTTTGTAGTTAGACTATTAAAATAGACTTATTTTTATATAAAAATTTTTCCATAATATTGTACCATCAAAAATCATATAAATTAGCATAAGTAAAAAATAACTATCCAATGAATAGTTATTTTTGATTTTTCTTAAATAATATTAGTACAAAACCAATTATAAATATGGAAAAAATATAAGTACTAACCATGGGTTTTTTATTATTAATTTCCTTTTCAGTATCTTTCTCTTTTTCAAAGCTTTCTTCTACACCTATATATTTTAATAATATTTTCTCATTTGTTAATTCCACATTATAATCTTCTGGTAAAAGATTTTCTAAATCTTCCATATTTAAATATACATTGGATTTGTATATTATAGGCTCTGAATTTAAAATAATTTCCTTATTTCCAACATTAGCTTTAGTATTTCCTATTTCAATTTGTCCATTATCTCCAAGGAGGATTTCACCATTGCCATTATCTTTTACAGGAATATTTAAATATTTAAATACTTGATCTATGGGGAAAAATATTTCTCCATTTACTTCATATACATAATCTAATTTCACCTCATTTTTATCATCTAATTTTATACTAAAAGGTAGGGTTTCTTTTTCAGGTATTTTATCTACAAAATAGGATTTTATAGGCTTACCAGGATGCACTCCCTTTACAATACCATCTTTGTTTTTAACTATTATTCCATTAATTATAACATACTCTACACCAATAGATGGTATAGATGTATCTTTAACAGTAGCTTTATCTATTATAGTGTTTGGATTAAATATTGTAATATCTGCATCAGCGCCAATTTCAATACGTCCTTTATATCTCATTTGAGGTGCAGCTGATTCCATTCTTTTAGCAGGTAAGTAACTAACTTTTTTAATAGCATCCATAGTAGATAAGACTTTATCTTCCCTTACGTATTTTCCAAAGATTCTACTATAGGTCCCTGCTCCCCTAGGATGATTGTTTCCAGAAGGCTCAATTATAGTATCACTGCCTATCATTATATCTGGGTCTTCTAAGCACATAATCAATTCTTCTTCAGGCATAGAACCATGGGCGGCTACTAATAAATGTTGCATTCTATATTTATCAAAGGTATCCTTAGTTATTCTTATATCTGTACCACCTATTTGTAAATCCTCATAAGTAATTCTAAATCTATCTTGCCAACCAGGGCGAAATCTAGCAGAATCAATATAAGTAGCCCAATAATCATAGGGATAGACACAGGCAGTAATATCTAATCCATCTTCCCTAGCATCTTTTACCATTTGTAAGGCTTCTTCCATATGAAAGGTGCCGCCTGTACTATTTATATGCATTATATGTATTATAGCACCAGTTTCCTTACCATAATCTATAACTTCCTGAATACCTTCTAAGCCTTTATCTCCATCTGAATATCTTAGATGGTAAAATGTAGGCACATTATATTCTTTTGCTAAATTTAATAAAGGTATCACTTCGTGTTTAACACCTGGTACATATTCAAAACTAAAGGATATACCTAAAGCACCAGCTTCTATATTTTTTCTAACAGCTTCTACTAATTTTTCAATATCTTCAGGTTCTGTCATCTCTGCATCTACTCCATAGCCTACTATAGGCCATCTAAGTCTAGTAACAAAAGATGAAGCACCAAAATTAGTTAAAACACCATTTTTTTCCCATGCATTATACCATTTTTCAGCATCTTCTGTACCACCGTGCATGGCTAAATTACTAGTAACTCCATCTAGAACTTTTAGTCTAATACCTACGTAATTTGGGTCATAAGAAATTAAGTCAATAAAACCTGGAGAAATATAAAGACCTTTAGCATCTATTTCTTCTTCACCAGAAATATCTTCTTTAGTAATTCTAACTATTTTTTCCCCTTTAATACCCAAATTATATCCTTCTAATTCATGATTAGTAGAAGGATTAAATATGGTTCCATTTTTTATTACTATATGGTATTGTTCATTGTCAGCTGAGGTATATAAAGGCATTAGATTTAGAATTAGAACAATTATTAGTACTGAGGACATATATTTCTTAATTAAATTAAAGTTCATCATAAACACTTCCCATTGTTATTTTAATTTCATAATATCACAATTTTGTGAACTATTCTACAAATTTTGAAAGAAACAAAAAAAGCCCACAAGGGCTTTTAGATAGTATTATATAAAGTACTAAACATAGTAGCGTGTTCTAATTCATCTACCATGGCAAGATAAAAAGTGTCTCTAATTAATTGATCTGTAGTAGAAAGCTGTACATCTCTGTAAAATTCACCAGCTTCCAGTTCATCTTTTAAGGCAATAAGTATCCCTTCTTTATAACTTTGGTAAATAACTGGCTCAATTGTATATTGAGGAATCTGTCCTGTTAAATGACAATATAGTTTTGTAAAACTATAAAGATGTTCTAATTCATCGTCATGGGCATGTTGGATAAACTCTCTATGAAGTTCATCTGGAGCATCATTTATTAATCTAGAGTAAAATTCTGCTGCAGTAGCTTCACCAACAATCGCTTCATAAATAAATTGAATAATTTCCTGAAAACTATAGGGTCCCAATATGGGCATTTGAGGTATTTGTATAAGATTATAGTTCATAATTCGCCTCCTAAATAGCATATTTAATAATATAGTATTCTTAAATTTTTAAATTGTGATAGATATTCTACCATAGGAATCTTATTGACAGTATTGTTCAATTTTGATAATATTAATTTGAACTAAATATTAATTTTATGGGAAGGGAAATTGGTGAAAATCCAATGCGGTCCCGCCACTGTAACGAGGAGTTGACTATAATAAGCCACTGAGTAAATTTGGGAAGGCATAGTCTACAATGAATCGGAGCCAGGAAACCTACTATAAAATTTTTCAAACTTTACCCACGAGGATGGGGAGGTGTGAGATGATTTGTGCGTATAAAAACATCTTTCTATCCTTTTGGTAAGAAAGATGTTTTTTATATTATAAGGAGGAGATTGGATGAATAAATTTAACAAAAGTTTTCAAAGAATTATGGCATCATTAATGATATTAATGATGATAATAACCCTAATACCCTTAAATGTTTTAGCAGAGGGAGAAGACAAAGGTGTAAATGTTTGGATTAGAATTGAAGGGAATGACAAATCTTTAGTAGAGCTTAGAGAGTTAAATGTAGAGGCTTCAGACATATCCTATGTAGAGGGTTTAAAGGATTTAGAAATTAATAAACCATTACTTATTCATGCCATAGTTAAAGCATTGGAAGATGCTGGAATAGATGTAAAAGACCCAGAAGTTTTTTCTGTGGCAGGTGGCTATATAGGAGGTATTGGAGACTATAGAAGTGAAAGTGGAGGATGGATGTATCTTATAAATGATGATATGTCCAGTAGTGGAGTTAAAGAATATGAACTTAATGAAAATGACATTATTGACATGTTTTATGTAGTGGATTGGACAAATTATTACACTGGAAAACTTGAATCTACATCTAAAACAATCAATTTAGGAGAAGAATTAATTTTAAACTTTACAGCTAAAAAAGAAGAATGGGGAGCAGATCACAAATATGAACCAGTAGAAGGTGGCATAGTAAAGGTTAAAGGTGAAGAGAAAGAATATACTACAGATGAAAATGGTCAAGTGAAAATAACCTTTGATAAAGTAGGAACCTATACTATATTAGCTGACAAACAATTAGAAGAAGGTAATATAGTTCGTCCAAGACCTTTGACAATAGAAGTAAAAGAAAAATTAGAGGAAAAAGAGGAAGAAAAAGTAGAATTAGATATAGATAAATCCATAGCCAATGCTGCAAATTGGTTAATAAAAAATGATGAAGTTAATGAATGGGTAGTCATGGAATTAGCCCGTGCCAATAAAGAGATTCCTGAATCTAATTTAATAGAATTTAAAAATGAAATTGAGAATAATAATGGTGAATTTAGATTAGTAACTGATTATGCTAAATACTCAATATTGGCATCTTCATTGGGATTAGATGCAACAGATTTATTTGGCTATAATTTAATAGAAAAAATTTATAATCATGAAAATGTTTTTACTCAAGGTAATAATGGAGGAGTATTTGCTTTATTGGCATTGGATTCTAAAAATTATGATGTACCAAAAGAGGCAAATTGGACTAGAGAAAACATTATAAAAGAATTATTAGAGACTCAAAAAGAAGATGGGGGATTTCCTTGGATTAAGGACTGGGATAGTGATGTTGATATGACTGCAATGACATTACAAGCTTTGTCTAATTATAAAGATAGAGAAGATGTAAAACCTGTTATAGAAAAAGCATTAAACTATTTATCTAATAATCAAGACAAAAATGGTGGATATAAAAATAAATGGGATGGAGTTGTTAGCGAATCTAGTGAATCTGTAGCCCAAGTTATATTGGCATTAACTAGCTTAAATATAGATCCAGTAAAAGATGAAAGATTTGTAAAAGATGCTAATTTAGTAGAAAAATTACTGACTTTCCAATTAGAAGATGGAAGTTTTGAGCACAATATAGGGGATGGTTCCAATGCATATGCCACTGAGCAAGCTTTAAGAGGACTGGTTTCCTATAATAGATTTTTAAATGAAGAACTTAAATTTTTTGATATGGAGGATGCAAAATTAATAGAATTTCCAGAGGGAGAAAAGCCAGACATTAGTTTTTCAGATATAGATAAAGCTTCTCACTGGGCTAAAGAATCTATTTTAAAAGCAGCAGAACTTGGCTTAATGGAAGGTAAAGGGAACAATATATTTGCTCCACAAGAAAAAGTTACAAGGGCAGAATTTGCTAAAATGTTGACAAATTTATTTGAATTGGAAACTTTTGATGATGGAAAAGAAGTATTTACAGATGTAAAAGCTAATGCATGGTATTATGATGCAGTTATGAAAGCTTATAAAGCAGGAATAATTACAGGTAAAGGAAACCATAGATTTGCGCCAGAGGATTCTATTACTAGGGAAGAAATGGCAGTAATGATATATAGAGCCTTGGGAATAAACAATGTAGTAGAAAAACAAGAAATAAAAGATATTGACAAGGCCTCCCATGGGGAAATGGATAGCATTAATTTAGTATATGAATTAGGTATAATGAAAGGGGACAATAATTATTTTAATCCTAATGGAAAAGTAACGAGGGAAATGGCTGCTACAATTGTAGTTAGAGTATATGAATTAGACTAGGAAATTATCCTAGGAAAGGAGTAAGCTAAATTGAGAAACAAAAAATTATTCACCCTAATTTCCATAATTCTTATTTTAAGTCTTTTATTTATAGGATGTGGGAAAAAATCTCAAGTGGAAAATGATGAAATAGGAAAAGAAGAAACAACAGTAGAAGAGGATAAGAATACTGGAGAAATAGAGACTATGGATATAGAGGAAGAAGATGTGGAAGAAAATATAGATATTTCTGAAACCGTTGATAGTGAGAAACAGGATAGTTCTACATCTAATAAAACTATGTCTAAAGAAAATAAAAATGTAGAAGAGGAAAAGAAAAGGATTAATACTAGCACTGAAAGAAAATCTAGCCCTTCTAATGAAGAAAAAATCAATAAACCAAGTGTTACCATAACTATAATTGGACCAGAGGATGTAGGCACTATATTAGCTGCTACAGAAGTAGAGATAGAAGATGGAGACACAGTATTTAATATATTAAAACAAGTAGTAAAAGACAATAATATTCAAATGGAATATAAAGGTAGAAAATCTAGTGTTTATATTCAAGGTATACACAATATTTATGAATTTGACAAAGGTCCTGAATCAGGTTGGATATATAGGGTAAATGGAGAGGTTTCTCAAATTAGTTGTGGAGAGCATAAATTAAATGCCGGAGATAAAATAGAATGGTTATATTCAACAAAATTGGGAAGGGAATTTGATAATAAGGGAGGGGGAAAATAATGGGATATGGCTTTTTCTCTCTCCATCCCCTTCCCCTATTTTTATATTATGTAGGAGCTATAATCCTAATTATGACTTTTTATCATCCAGTTTTTTTAATTTTTAGCCTTCTAATTTTAATTAGTATTAATTTTATACACGATAAAGGCAAAAAACTTAAATCTTATAAGAAGTTTTATATATTTATGGGAATAATAATAGTTTTAATTAATCCAATTATTTCAAGTAGAGGCGAAACTGTGTTGTTTTATATATTTGATAAGGTAATTACATTAGAATCTTTTGTATATGGGATTTGTACTATGCTTTCCCTAATAAGCATTATGGTATTATTTTTATCTTATAATATAATTATTACAGATGATAAATTTATGTATTTATTTTCAGATATACTGCCTAAAACGAGTTTTTTAATTATGATGTCCATGGGGTTTGTGCCATTATTGAAAAGAAGAGCGGAAGAAATAAATATTGTTCAAAGATTAAAAGGTGGAGAAGGAAATAATAATACTTTTAAGAAAAAAATCATAGAAAGGATGAAGATATTAAATATATTAGTCACATGGTCTTTAGAGGAATCTATTATAAGGGCTAGGTCTATGAGGGCTAGAGGTTATGGAGTTACTAAAGATAGAAGCTATTATTTTAATTATAAAATGGACAAATTAGATATATTAGTATTAATATTTATTATATTTAGTGTATTTATACTATTGTTTTCGTGGAATATGGAGATTATTAATTATGAAATATACCCTAAAGTTTCACCTATTATATTAAATTTTAAAACAGTATTATTTTTAATTTTATATTTATTGTATTTGGGAATTCCCATAATTATAGAAGGGATGGACAAAAGAAAATGGCAGAAATAGAATTTATAGATTATTCATTTAAATATCCAGGGGAAGATAAAAAAGCCTTAGATAATATAAATTTAGCTGTAGAAGAAGGGGAATTTATTTTAATTTGTGGACCTTCTGGTTCAGGAAAATCCACATTACTTCAACAATTAAAAAAGGAAATTGCACCTGAGGGTATTAGAAGTGGAAGATTACTTTATAATAATAAAGATATTATAGATTTAGATGATTTTGCTCAAGCTTCTGATATTGGAATAGTATTTCAAGAACCAGATGCTCAAATTGTTACAGATAAAGTTATAAATGAATTAGCTTTTTCTATGGAAAACTTAGGATATTCACTAGATACTATGGGAAGAAGAATGGGAGAAATTGTTCAATTTTTTGCCATGGAAGATAAATTGTATGAAGATATACATAATTTATCAGGAGGACAGAAGCAAATTTTAAACTTAGCTTCAATATTACTTTTACAACCAAAGGTTTTATTATTAGATGAGCCTACATCACAATTGGATCCAATATCTTCAAGGGACTTTATTCAAATGATAGAAAATTTAAACAAGGATTACTCCATAAGTATAATTTTATCTGAACATAGATTAGATGATGTATTTCCAATAGCTGATAAGGTAATTATCCTAGATGAGGGTGAAATTAAATATAAGGGAAGCCCAAGGGATGTGGCAATGGAAGTATACAATAAAGGAGATAAAGTATTTTTTAATTATCTTCCTGATATTTCAAAACTATATTTAAAATTAGATAGAGAAAAAAACCATATACCTTTTACAGTGAGAGAAGGCAAAAGTTGGGCAAAAAACATGGATTTAGAAGAAAACAATTTAGACGAAATTAATAATGAGGAAAAAGAAGTAATTATTAAAGCTAAAAACATTTCTTTTAGATATGAAAGGGAAAGACCCTTAGTATTAAATAAATTAAATTTAAATGTTCATAAAGGAGAAATATTATCTATACTTGGAGGAAATGGATCTGGCAAATCTACTTTGTTAAGAGTATTGGCAGGGGGATATAAGCCTCAATATGGGGAAGTTTATTTTAATGGAGAAAAACTTTTTAAAATTCACCAAAAGGAAAGATACAAACATATAGGCTATTTAGACCAAAATCCAATACTTTACTTTTTGCATGAGAGTGTAAAGGAGGAAATATATAATAGGGGAGAAAAGATTAATGCAAAGGAAAGAGATATGGAATATTTAATAGATTTGTTTGAATTAAAGGAAATACTTAATAGGCATCCCTATGATATAAGTGGTGGAGAAAAGCAGAAATTAGCATTGGCCTTAGTCCTATTAGCTAAACCTAAAGTATTATTATTAGACGAACCTACAAAGGGTATAGATCCAATTTCTAAAAGTAAAATTGGAAACCTTTTATTAAGCTTAAAGGAAAAAGGAATGACTATAATAATGGCTACTCATGATGTAGAATTTGCTGCTAGATTTTCAGACCGTTCAGGGCTATTATTTGATGGGGATATAAAGGCTTTGGAGGAACCTAGGGAGTTTTTTAGTCAAAATTATTTTTATACTACTACTATAAATCGAATTATGAGGGATAAACTACCTAAGGCTATATTATATGAGGATGTGGTGTTTAATGAATATATCTAGAAAATACACTGGTTTTACTGTAATGGCCTTTATAATACTATTAATATTTTCTACTTTTTTTTCACAAAAACACTATTTAACCATTAGTTTTATAATGCTAATAATCACCATGTCGCCTTTTTTTATAGTATTTGAAAAAAAAGAATTAAAAGCAGAGGAAATGATAATTATCTCCATGTTATCTGCTATAGCTTCCATAGGTAGAATACCCTTTGCAGCAATACCAAGTGTGCAGCCTACTTCTTTTGTAATAATTATGTCTGGATTAAGTTTTGGGGGAAATACAGGATTTATGGTAGGTAGTACTGCTGCATTAGTGTCTAATATAATACTAGGTCAAGGTCCTTGGACACCATGGCAGATGTTTTCTTGGGGAATGATGGGTTTTACTGCATCGTTATTTAAAAATATTAAGTTTATGAACAATATTATTGGAAGGTCAATATTTGGAGCACTATGGGGCTTTATCTTTGGCTGGATAATGAATCTATGGGGAGTATTATATTTAGACTCCAGTACATTAACATGGAAAGTATATTTAGCCTCTTGTATAGCTAGTTTTAAATTTGATTTAAATCATGCTATTTCCAATGTGGTGTTTATCTCTTTATTTAGTAATAGATGGATTAAAATTTTAGATAGGGTAAAGATTAAATATGGATTAATGAAAAGTGGCAAGGAAATATTTTAATTGCCACCTTTTTTCTGCATTTATGTCATCCACTCCCTTTTTAGAATTCCCATAAATAGAGTATCAGTATATTCTCCATTTATATAGAAGTTTTC
>JAAZMA010000228.1 GCA_012799055.1 Tissierellia bacterium | reverse complement strand
GCCATGGCAGGATTAGACTATTCCAATGTAGTGGAACCTGATTATAATAAAGATAAATTAAAACAATCTAGAGATATTACAGAATATACTAAGAAAATATCAGAACTAGTATATAATAAATGGAAAAATAAAGAGAATTTATGGAAGGAAAATTTTAAAGGTATAGATCAAGTAGAAAGGACTAGACAAATCTACTACGATACTGATGGCATAATGGAAAATCAAACCCAAAATTTTAAAATATGTAATAAATGTTCTGGTGTAAATACTATAAAATCTAGAAATGATAGAGGAGATAGGATTTTTGCTATTACAATACCTAGAGATGCTTGTTCCAATTGTATAGATGAAGGGTATAGATTGTATAGAAATACTTCATCTAGTTTTACTAATGTATATTTGCAAGATAGGGTAAATGATGAATATTTTAGTAAATAACTAATATTACAATTACATTACAAATAACTTTACTTTTTGCCTACTAGCAATCCCAACTTGAGCCTCCCCTTGGCTACAGAGGTATTGGAGTTGGTTCTAACCTAAAAAGTAAAGTTATTTTTTCTTAATATGCATTTCACTACTATATTCTCGATTTTTTAGAACTATTAAATGGTCTTTATAATTTATTATAAAATTGGCTACTGCAGAGTGAAGGTCTATATTTCTCAACAAATGAATTGTACAATAATCATTTTCTTTTTCTGTAGAAAATCTAATTATTATATTTTTTATCTCCGTAAACTGAATTCTATTATCCATATAATCTGGAAGGTCTTGTAAATATAAATTTAGGGTTCTATAGTTTAAGGGAATAAACAAGTCTATATCATTCCCCTCTTCTCTTAATATCCTTATTTCAAAATCACTTTTTATTATTAAATTTCCCTTTTCATATACTGTCATTTTACATTTCCCCTTACTATTACAAAAGATTAAATAAACTTTAATTAAATTTTTTTATAATTTATTTCTATCTAATATTTCCATCAGGACTTTTTTTCAATACTACTATATACCAAAACACCAAGACAATTCCTTTAAATACAGAACTAATACTAATACTCCACCAGATTCCATTTAGGCCTAGAGAGGTGGAAGAAAGAATTAAAGATGCTGGTATACGTAATCCATTAAATAATATTCCCACAAAGGAAGGAGGTATAGTCCTTCCTATTCCATTGAAAGCTCCTTGAGTGGCAATTTCAATGGTCATAAAAAACTGAGATATGCCTAATATTCTTAAATAGGTAATCCCCATTTGTAAAGCCTCTTTATCCTTAGGTATAAACAATTTAAATATAGGCCTTGCACCAAATATTAACAAACAAGTGGCAAATATTCCTATACTTCCTACTATTAATAAGCCCTTTTTATACCCTTCTTTTATTCTATCCCATTTTCCCGCCCCATAGTTTTGCCCTACAAAAGCAGAAATGGCAGTAGAAAAACCTCCTGCTGTCATCCAAGATATGGATTCTATTTGAGAACCTACTTTCTGAACTGCTATAGGGGTAGCTCCCCACTGGGCAATTATCTTAGCAATAACCATGGCAATAGATGCAAATATAGCTGTTTGAACTGAAGCTGGTAAACCTAATTTAAATATAGTCCTTAGATAATCCTTGTCTGGTTTTTGAAATATTTTTAAACCTTTAAATAATTTAGATTTATTTTTTACTATTATTAAAAACACCATAGTTACTACAAACTGGGCAATAACAGTGGCTAATGCAGCCCCTTTAATCCCCATTTTAGGAAAAGGCCCAATCCCCATTATCATCAAAGGATCTAATACCATATTAATAACAAGTCCTATGACATTAATTTTAAATGGAGTAGAACTATTACCAGAACCATTAAAAATGCCAGTAAAAACTGGATTTAAAAAATAAAATATTAGGCCAAGGGATATTATTAATAAGTAATCTGTGGCCATTTCTATAACTTCCATATCCCCTAAATCAAAAAATCCAATAATTTTATGCCTAAATATAATAAGTAGTATGGAGTACAAGATTGCAATAATTAAATCCAATTGTATTGTATATAATACAAATTTTTTAGCTCCATCTGTATCTTCTTTCCCTAAAGATTGGGCTACCCCTACTTCTGCACCTATTTTAGGTATCATAAATAATGCTGAACCAAACCAAGTAAAAAATCCAGCAGTTCCTGCAGCAGCCACTGCATTGGTACTAACTCTCCCTAACCATATCATATCCATCATATTGTATGCCATCTGTACAAAAGAAGTAGCCATAATAGGTATAGCCAGCCTAACCAATGTACTACTTATATTACCTTCTGTAAGTCTGTTTTTTTCCATGCTCTTCCTCCACAATAAAACCAAGTATTATTTCGTATCTCTAACTTATCATATTTTACAACAAAAATAGACTATCTTCAAGATGGCAATATTATTAATATAAATAACTTACAATTTGGGTAACTGCCCCAAAAATATAAGTTATTTTTAATTCTTAAAAAAAGTATTTACACTATAAAGTATTAATATATTTTCTATATTTTCTTTTTCAATTAATTCCACCATATCCTCCTTATAATATCTAGGGTCAATTACATGAATTTCTGAAAAATGTCCTGTTAAAAATGGAATAAAACTATTGGCAAAGGAATCCTTTATGATTAATAGTTTTCTATCTTTTTTGAAATTAGTTTTAATCTTAATATATGGATGATTTCCATCTAAAAATACTGTGTATTTATCCTTTTTATTTAGATTTTCCGTACAATATATAGAGTTAGTTTTTTTCATCTCTTCTACATATTCTACTTCTATTCCCTCATCTC
>JAAZMA010000360.1 GCA_012799055.1 Tissierellia bacterium | reverse complement strand
TGAAGGAAGATGTGGAATCTAATCCAGCATGGAGTACATTATCTGCAGTGAAAAATGACAGATATATCATATTGCCAAAGGATCTTTATATGTTTAAACCAAATCATAGATATGCAGAGGCCTATGAGGGTTTAGCTAAAATATTATATCCAGAGGTATTTCAATAATTACTAGGAGAATACAATGACAAAGAGTATTAGTGTAACAAGAAAAAGTAAATGTATAGTACTTATATTGTTAATATTGCTTTTTATATTTAGCTTTTTTCTAAGTGTTGGTAATGGAGCAGTAAAAATAAGCCTGGCAGAGATAATTAAGTCTATCTTCAACAAAAATAATATTAATCACCAAATTATCTGGAATGTAAGACTTCCTAGGACTTTGGTTGCCGCTTTAGTCGGAATTTGTCTATCGCTATCTGGAGCTATACTCCAGGGAATAATGAGAAATCCTCTAGCTGGGCCTAATATTATTGGAGTCTCTTCAGGAGGTGGCCTATTTGCTTTAATAATATTGATACTATTTCCCAAGTATTATTATTTAGTACCAATAGGCGCCTTTTGCGGAGCGCTATTTGCCACACTATTTATTTATATATTAGCATGGAAAGAAGGGGTGCAGCCTACTCGCTTAGTTTTAGCAGGAGTAGCAGTTTCCTCTCTTTTCACTGCTGGGACAAATGCATTAATGACCTTCTTTCCAGATAGAGTTTCAGGAGTATTAGGTTTTATGGTAGGAGGTCTTTCAGCTATTACATGGCAAGATGTAAAGATGGTTTTGCCATATACAATTATTGGGGTTTCTTTAATTATGTTTTTACCTAATAAATTAAATATACTGATGTTAGGTGATGAAGTTGCAATAGGCTTAGGCCTTGATGTTGAAAAAACTAGATTTATGTTTATTATAATATCTTCCCTATTGGCAGGAAGTGCAGTAAGCGTAGTTGGCTTATTGGGATTTGTAGGTCTTATAGTTCCCCATATAGCTAGGATATTTATAGGCTCAGATTATAGATTTTTGTTTCCAGGATCTATTTTTCTTGGAGGAAGTATAGTTATGATTTGTGATACCTTGTCTCGAATATTATTTGCGCCTATGGAAATACCAGTGGGAATAATAATGTCAGCATTGGGAGCGCCTTTTTTCTTATATTTGCTAAAATTAAGGGGTGAAAGTAAATGATATCCTTGGAAACTAAAGACTTAAGTATAAATTATGGTGAAAAATCTGCTTTAAGAGATGTTAGCATTAAAATTAAAAAAGGTGAAATAGTAACTATAATCGGTCCTAATGGTTCAGGGAAATCCACACTACTAAAGGCTTTAAGTCGCTGTATAAAACCAAATAAAGGGAAAATAGCTTTAAATGGGGTAGATATAGTAAAACTTCAAAATAAAAAAATTGCCCAGGAAATGTCCATACTTCCGCAAGTGAAAAATGTATCGTCAGATATTACAGTAGAAAATTTAGTATCCTATGGAAGATATCCTCATTTAAAATTTGGAAAAAGACTTTCAAAGAAAGATAAAGAAATAGTTAATTGGTCCATAGAAAAAACAGGACTTGCAGAAT
>JAAZMA010000291.1 GCA_012799055.1 Tissierellia bacterium | reverse complement strand
GTAGATTATATTTGGAAGTGCTTTGCTGGGCAATCTTAATTTAAGTTTTGTTAGGAGTGAGCTGTGGGGAACATACTAAATTATTGGCTTATAGTAATTAAAAACAAGTAAGGGGGAATATTATGCTAGCTTTTGCAATAGTTATGTCTTTATTTGGAATAGCCTTTATAATTATGGGGATGTATTATAGAATAGCCAAAAACCCAAAGGTAGCTAATTTTTATGCCAATACGAAAACCTTAACAGAAGAAAATATAATAGACAAAAAAGCTTATAATAATACTTGTGGAAAAATATTTATTATATGGGGAGTTTTAAACAGCTTAATTGGAATTGTATCATATTTTATGGGAGATTATTTTATATTTGTTCTTGTGCTAATACCTGTTATCAATATTATAGCTATGGCTATGTATAATATAAATGCTGCAAAATATATAAAAAAAGGATAGAGGTCGCCCTATCCTTTTTTTATTAATTGTGCCTACTACTTAAATCCCTTAGAAGTTTTTCTGTTAATTTGTTTACATCCTCTATTTTATCATTTAACTCCTTAAACTTTTCTGACAAATTCTCATCTTTAACCATGCCTAAATCATTAGATACAAGCAGCATATTAATACTATTTAAATATTGAGTATTGTTCCAATTATTTTCTTCTATTTTTTTAGTTTGCTTTAATATTTCTCCTATGGTTCTTGGATTTTTCATATAGTTCATCCTTTCTTTTAAACTAATCTAAATATAAGGGGCAGTTTCTATTATTATGGATTTAATAAAGGTGAATTATACGAAATTTCCATCCCTATTATTTGTGATAAATATTTGAGTTAATTTCAAGTGTATATTTTAAATTTTAAACAAAAACCATTTGCAAGTATGGATTTCGTATTTCAATTCATAAATCCTTTGAAGATTATTTATTACACTTTCACATCTATATACTATCATTCTATTGCCAGCTAATTTTTCTTCTTCCTTATGTATTACTTTATCTACTTGCACTACTTGTTGTGAACCATCTTTTAAAGTAATTCTATATCTTAATGGAATAGGCATACTTTCCTGATTAAACCAAGCAATCATTTCTATTGGTTTCATCCAAACTTTCATTTACATCACCTCTAAAAATTACCCATCATAGGATATTCCTCTTCCATTACAACTCCCCCAATTATAGGCTCAATTCCAGAATGGAGGAAACATGAACGTATAACAGTATCATATCCATATTTATATCTTAGTTTATCTATGGTATTATCCAATATTTCTTCTTTTTTATTATATTCTTCCATTAATGATAATTGAAA
This sequence comes from Tissierellia bacterium, assembly GCA_012799055.1. Lineage (GTDB taxonomy): Bacteria > Bacillota > Clostridia > Tissierellales > Tepidimicrobiaceae > JAAZMA01. The sequence continues at coordinate 10,418 of JAAZMA010000291.1, read as the reverse complement.
AAAGTCATTGGAAGATAGTTGAGAAACACTAATGGAAAAACTTCTTATAGGCTCACCTTTCCACATTTTATCAAATAGTTTTCTAGAAGTTTTATATATGGTATTTGTAGAATCTGTAGGTATGTCTAATTTCTTTTGATGGGAATAGGAATAAAATTTATAATCTTTAAGCCCTACAGATACAACACTACCTTGTTGTTTTATACTTCTAATTCTCATACCTATCATTTCTGAAATAGCCAATAAAATCATATGGGCTTCCTTTTTATTGTCCACATCAAAGGAAGTGGTAGTGGAATTTCCTATGGATTTTACTGGTGGAGGTATATTTTTTACAGGAGAATCTTCTATTCCATTGGCATAGTTCCATATAGTGAGGCCAGGTTTTTTAAGCCAAGAATATATATATTCCCTATCTAATTTAGCCAATTCTCCTATGGTAAATATTCCCCTTCCATTTAATTTAGCTTTAGTTTTTGAACCTATCATAAATAATTCTTCCACTGGTAAAGGCCACATTTTATTTTGGATTTCATTGGTAAATAAAGTATGTACTTTATTAGGTTTTTCAAAATCTGAAGCCATTTTAGCCAATAATTTATTTGGGCCAATTCCTATATTTACTGTAAATCCCAGTTCGTTTTTAATTCTGTCTTTAATTTCATAGGCTGTGTTTAAATAGTCCTCTTCATTGGAATAGTCTAAAAATACTTCATCTATGGAATATCTTTGTATAATGGGAGAATATTCTTCTAATAGTTCCACCATACTATTACTAGCTTTCATATATCTTTCATAATTTGGTGGTATAACTACAAGATTAGGGCATTTTTGCTTCGCTGAATATATACTTTCGCCAGTAAATATTCCATATTTTTTAGCTGGAATGGATCGAGCTAATACTATACCTTGGCGTTTAGACTGATCTCCCCCTACTATAGAGGGAATTACTCTTAAATCAGTTTTTTCTCCATATTGTAATCTATAGGCTGCTTCCCAGGAAAGATAGGCAGAATTAGCATCTATATGAAATATAATTCTATTTTCCATGAAATCCCTCCTATTATTAAATTTATTATACCAGAACATATGTTCATTGTAAAGGGATACTTAATTCAAATTGTATAATTTTTTAAAAATGATATAATAATAATGAAAATTGAAAGGAGTGGATTATGTGAATATAGATCAATTAAGTATTAATACCATTAGAGTATTATCAGCAGAAGCAATTGAAAAAGCTAATTCAGGTCATCCTGGCTTGCCCCTTGGTGCAGCACCTATGGCTTATACCCTTTGGGCAAAGGTGATGAATCATAATCCTAAAAATCCAGATTGGATAAATAGGGATAGATTTATTTTATCAGCTGGTCATGGTTCTGCTATGTTATACTCATTATTACATTTATTTGAATATGGCCTTACAATGGAGGATATTAAAAATTTTAGGCAATTAGATAGTAAGACTCCAGGCCATCCAGAATATGGTCTTACCACTGGAGTAGAGGCTACTACTGGACCTTTAGGTCAAGGAATTACCAATGGTGTGGGAATGGCCATGGCAGAAGCTCGTTTGGCTGCAGAATTTAATAGGCCTGGCCATGAAATAATTGACCATTATACCTATATATTAGCTGGAGATGGCTGTATGATGGAAGGAATTAATTATGAAGCAGTATCTTTGGCAGGTACATTAGGTTTAGGAAAATTAATAGTATTATACGATTCTAATTCCATTACCATAGAAGGAAGTACAGATATAGCCTTTACTGAGGATGTTTCCAAAAGATTTGAAGCATTAGGCTGGGAGACTTACCATGTAGAGGATGGAAATGATATAGAAGCTATTGAAAAAGCCATAAAAAAGGCTAAGGAAAACTTAAACCAACCATCCCTAATTAAAATAACTACAGAAATTGGTTATGGAACTTCTAAGCAAGGAAAAAGTTCTGTCCATGGTTCACCTCTAGGAAAAGAGGATATGGAAAATCTAAAAAAATTCTTAGATTGGAAAGAAGAAGAATTTACTGTGCCAGTGAAAGTACAGGAACATATGACTAATTTAGTTAAAATGGGAGAAGAAAAAGAAAAAGCTTGGGAAGAAAAATGGGAAGCCTATAAAAAGGAATATCCAGAACTAGCCAAAGAATTGGAAAGTTGGATTAAATTAGAACTTCCTATGGATTATTTAGATTCAGAAGAATTTTTACAATTTGATAAAGATTATTCCACTAGGGAAGCTTCTGGTGTAGTTATTAATAGATTAGCAGAAAGAATTCCAAATTTAATGGGTGGTTCAGCAGATTTAGCTCCATCAAATAAAACTTATATGAATAATAGGGAAGTATTTTCTAAGGAAAATTATAAAGGTTCTAATATTCACTTTGGAGTAAGAGAACATGCCATGGCAGCTATACTTAATGGAATGGCTCTACATGGAGGATTAAGAGTATATGGTGGAACATTCCTTATATTTAGTGATTATATGAAACATAGTATGAGATTATCTGCACTAATGAACAAACCAGTTACTTATGTACTTACCCACGATAGTATTGGAGTGGGAGAAGACGGACCTACTCATCAGCCAGTGGAACAATTGGCTATGCTAAGGTCTATGCCTAATATGGTAACATATAGACCTGCAGATGCTAGGGAAACAGCCATAGGCTGGTATGAAGCATTAAATAGAAAAGATGGTCCTACATCTTTAATACTAACAAGACAGGGACTACCAATATTAGAGGGAACAGGTAGAGAAGCGTTAAAAGGTGGCTATATATTAAAGGATACAGGAGATAATATAGATATAATTTTAATGGCTTCAGGTTCTGAAGTTCAATTAATCTATAAAGCTGCAGATATTCTAAAGGAAAAAGGTATTAGTTCTAGAGTAGTAAGTATGCCTTCTTGGGAACTATTTGAACAGCAATCTGAAGAATACAAAGAAAGTGTATTACCAAAGAATATAAGAAAAAGATTAGCAGTAGAAGCAGCCTCCCACTTAGGTTGGCATAAATATGTAGGTTTAGATGGAGAAATAATTTCTATGGATGGATTTGGAGCTTCCGCCCCAGGAGAATTATTATTTGAAAGATTTGGTTTTACAGTAGACAATGTAGTAGAAAAAGCTTTAAAATTAATGAAGTAGATTATGAAACATTGGGTGTGCAGGGCCTACCTATATTTATTCCATGGGTGTGCAGGGCCTAATGTTGAATATAAAAAACTTTTATTAAGGAACATATCTCCAGGAGATATGTTCCTTATTTTTTAATAAAATTAAAATTTTATTGCAAATTCCTTCTATTTGTTATATTGTATATATAACAAATAGAAGGAGGGAAGTCATTTGTTAAAATTACAAAATATATCTAAAACCTATGGCAAAGGAAAAGTTAAAGCCGTAGACAATGTAAATTTAGAAATAAGACCTGGAGAAATATTTGGTTTCTTAGGTCCCAATGGTGCAGGAAAGACTACCACCATAAAGATGATAGTAGGCTTATTAAAGCCTGATGAAGGAAATATATTCTTAGAAAACATAAATGTTTGGGAAGAGCCATTAAAGGCTAAAAGTCAAATATCCTATGTGCCAGACACTCCAGAAATATACGATAAATTAAAGGGCATAGAATATCTTAATTTTATAGCAGATATGTATGAAATTCCTAAAGACATAAGACATGAAAGAATTGAGAAATATTTGGAAGTATTTAATTTAAAACATGCCATAGGAGATATTATAGGGAGTTATTCCCATGGCATGAAACAAAAATTAGTTCTTATATCTGCCCTAATCCATGAACCAAAACTTTTTATACTAGATGAGCCTATGGTAGGGCTAGATCCAAAATCCTCCTTTCAATTAAAAGAGATTATGAGGGAAAGATGTGATGAAGGAAATACTGTATTTTTCTCCACCCATGTATTAGAAGTAGCAGAAAAATTATGTGACAGAATTGCAATTATAAATAAAGGGAAAATCGTAGCCCTAGGTACCATGGAAGAACTTCGAAGCCATGCAGAGGAGAAGGAGTCCCTGGAAAATATATTTTTGGAGTTGACAGAGTAATGGAAAAAATCATATCTTTAATTAAAACAGATTTAAATGTAAGTTTTGGTCTATCAGCTTTAAAATATAAATTTCAAAATAAAAAAGATAGATGGCAGAGTATAATTTTATTTATAGTTCTTTTATCTTTATTACCTACTTATATTATGATAGTTAAGGGACTTTCTGAATTATATTTAGCCTATGTACAAATAGGACAAAAATCTGCTTTTTTATTAAATGGTTTTGTATACTCTCAATTAATTGTATTTATATTTGGAATAATATTTATTCTGTCTAAATATTATTTTTCCAATGATTTAGATATATTGGTACCACTACCTATAAAATCACGAGATATTATAGCTGCTAAATTTATAACATCTATGGTAAATGAATACATGACATCTTTACCAATAATATTGCCTTTTATATTTATATATGGAATAAAAGGTAATGAAGGAATATTATATTGGCTATATTCTATACTATTAGTATTATTTGTACCAGTAATACCCTTGGCACTAGCCTCTATAATAGTTATGGTATTTATGAAATACACCAATATTAGAGGTAGAAAAGACCTTCTTAGGGGAATAGGCTATGTTTTTCTTTTAGTAGCCATGTTGGCTTTTCAATTTAAAATGCAATCCATAGCTCAAAAATCAGTACTGGAAGGAAATGATTTTTTCTTCAATATAGCTAAGGATTCCAATATACTAGTTAGGAAAATGGGTAAGGCTTTTCCACCTGGCATGTGGGGGAGTTTAGCACTAGGGGAAAATAGTAGTATTACAGGTTTATTAAATTTAATATTATTTATAGGTCTATCCATACTTGTATTTTTAATTATGTTAGAATTAAGTGAAAAGTTATTTTTTAAAGGACTAATAGGAAATATGGAAGTAAGCCATAGTAGACATAAAAAAATTTCTATTAAAGATTATAGTAAAGTATCTCCTGGATTTATAGCCATAGCTTTAAAGGAGATAAAAATGCTCTTTAGAACACCAGTATATTTAATGAATTCAGTTATGGGTGTGGTTATAGTACCTATTATATTTTTAATGTCTTATTATATGAATGGAGGCACTTTTGCAGGAAGAACAGATAGTTTCTTTCAAGGACATATTGTATCCTTAATAGGTTCAGCTGTGGTGGTTCTCCTTAGTGGATTAAATTCTGTATGTAGTACCACCTTTTCCAGAGAAGGAAAAAATTTTTGGATCCAAAGAGTATTGCCTATAAAAGTACGGGACCAAATTATTGGAAGGATATTATCTTCATTATTTATTCAACTAATAGGTATTATAGCACTACTATTTAGTCTATATTTAGTAATTGAATTAAGGATAGAAAATATAATTTGGATTACAATATTAGGATTATTAGGTAGTATAGTTATGTCAGAAATAGGAATGGTAGTAGATATATTTAGACCCTTATTAGACTGGGATAATCCCCAAAAGGCTATGAAACAAAATCTAAATGTACTAATAACCATGGGATTAAGTATATTATATTTATTAGGATTAGTATATTTAGTGAAAGAATTGATTATTAGAGATGTAAGTTTATATATAATATATGGAATACCAATACTAATATTTTCAATCTCTGCTTATATATTATATATATTATTGAAAAAAATTATATATAAACAAATGCAATTAATAGAATAAAAATTAAGGACGGTTCCTAACATTTGATTGCCTTGCACATCTATTGAAATGGGCATATGTAGTCAAACAAAAAGAACCGTCCTTAGTGTTTGGTTTTTGTAATTTATTTAAAATTTTCCTTTGCCTTTTCAATGGCAATTTGTGCTTCTTTCACATCTGCCCATCCTTTAACATGTACTTCTTTTCCTTCTAATTGTTTGTATTCAGAAAAGAAGTGTTCAAATTCCTTTTTCATATGGGAGCCCATATCTTCTATGGTTCTTATTTCTTCATATCTTGGGTCTCCTAAAGGAACTGCAATTATCTTTTCATCTTTGCCCTTTTCATCTTCCATTAAAAACATACCTATAACTCTAGACCTTATCATACAACCTGGGAATGTAGGATTTGCCATAAGCACCATTATATCTATTGGATCTCCATCTTCAGCTAAAGTATCTGGAATAAATCCATAATCAGCAGGATAAAACATAGGAGAAAACAATGCCCTATCTAGAACAAATACTTTTCTCTCCTCATCATATTCATATTTATTGCTACTACCTTTAGGTATTTCTATAAAAGCATCTACTATAATATCCATATGGTCCACCTCTTATTTTAAATTTTTAGCTCTTTCCCTAATTTCTCTGTCTACTTCATTTACAGATTCTTCTAAAACAATATTATGGGGAATAGCCTTCCCATTTTCATCTACAAATACAAAGGTAACAAACCCATCAGAAAGAATCTTATTGGAATCATTCTTAGTTATTTTTCCATATACAGTGAAACTAGTTCTACCTGTTTTAGCAATTCTAGTTTCTAAATTTATAATATCACCTCTATTACCAGGTTCTGTAAAAGTTAAACCATGAACATTTACACATACAATATTTTCAGGCATTTTGGTGGCTTTTGCCCCACAAATAAAGCATGCTTCTACAAACCATTCTGCCATTCTACCAGCAAATAAGGTGCCATGGTGATTTAAATCTTCAGATTTTACTAATCTAGATACTTTAATACTTTCCATATTAAATCCCCCCTAATAAATTTTATACTCTTTTAATTTTCCATACGCCTTTATTATAATGGTATAAAACTATAATAATCTCAGCTATTTCAGCAGCGAAAAAGCTGAGCCATACAAAAATTACAGGTAGCTTAAGTATATTCGTAGCTAAAAATAATATAGGCATTTGTACTCCCCATCTAGAAATAAGACTAGACATTAAAAATGGAGTATTATGGCCTGAACCTGAAAATACAGAACCTAATCCCATGGCCCATCCAGCTAAAATTAAGGATGGTGTGAGAATTCTTACCATAGGTATGCCAATAGCAATTACATTTATATCGTCAATAAAGATTTTCATTATTTTATCTGGAAATAACAATGAAATTATACTTATTATACTCATCATAATTACATTTACTTTTGCAGCAAATTTTGCCGTATCCGTAGCCCTTTCCAAATCCTCCGCCCCTAAGGACTGTCCTACTATAGTACTAGCACCCATTACAATTCCCACAATAGGCATAAAAGCAAAACTAAATAATCTAGTACCTATACCAGTAGCTGCCACAGTATTGGTGCCATAGGAGGAGACAAATTTAAGTATTATTATTCCGGAAAGATTTCTCATTAAAACCTCCATACCAGTAGGTAAACCAATAGTAAGTAATTTTTTATCTATTTCCCAGTTTAATTTGAAAAGACCTTTAAAATTAATTTTTAATTTGTTTTTTCCCTTTAATAATATATAAAATCCAATTAAAAAAGCCACCACTGTAGATATTACTGTAGCCAAAGCTGCCCCAAATACTCCCATATTAAAGCCAGGAATATTAGTACCTGGAATGGTTTTAAACATAAATATTGGGTCTAAAACAATATTTAAAATAGAAGATACTATCATAATCTTCATTGGGGTTTTAGTATCTCCTAAGCATCTTAGGGCAGTATTTACTGAATAGGAAGAAAACATTATAGGTAAGAAAAATATTCTAATATATCCATAGTCTAAAGCTGCCTTGAGAACTAATTCATCTGTAGTAAAAAATCCTAGTAATGGTTCTAAAATAAAAGACATAATAATAGCAGCTACAATAGCCACTAAGGCCTTAAAAGTTAAAGTTTGTTCTACAACTTTTTGTGTCCTTTCCATATCACCTTTACCATAGGATTGGGTAATTAAGGATATGGAGCTAGAACCAATTATTTCATTAAGCACACTAACTAACCAAAATACAGTAGAAAATATTGTTACTCCCGCTACAGCAGAGGCAGAGATTCGACCTACCCATATCATATCCACTATATCGTATACTGCTTGTAGTACAAATCCAAACATAGTAGGTAGGGATATTCTCAATAAATTTTTCTTTAAATCTCCTTGCAATAATTCATTATCTTCAATATTTTCCATAGAAAAACCTCTCCTTAGTTGATTAATCACAATATATATTAATATAGTTTCATATAATAATCAATCCTTAATAAAAAGATAAATTTTTTAGAAAGAACTTTAGTAATACAAAATATTATTTATCTTACAAATTTTCTTAAATACTGATATAATTAGATTATAAAATACAGTAATTGGAAAACCACAAATATAATAATTGGAGTGAATTAGATGAAAAACATAGAAATAGCTAAAAAATATTTAGAAGAAGAAAATTTGACCTTAGTAGTAGTAAAAAATAAAAAAATAGTATTCAAATCTAAAGATAAGGGTATAAAGCCTATGTATAAATTAGCTACAGAAATGAAAGAAATAGCCAAAGAGGCATTTTTAGCAGATAAAGTAATAGGCAAAGGTGCAGCTATACTATGTGAATATATAGGTATAAAAGAAGTATATGGGGAATTAATGTCAGAAGGAGCAATGGAAGTATTTAGAAAGGGAAATATTAATTTCAGCTACTTAAATTCCACGGAATATATAAAAAACAGAGATAAAACGGGTATCTGTCCCATAGAAAATATGGCTATGGATGTAGATGATGGAGAGATATTATTAAGGAGAATAGGGAAGTTCTTGGGACAGTAAATAGTAGATAGTCGCCATTAAACTATATTCTGTCATTCTAAGGGTAAAGGAATAATCTAGACTCCAAAGCTAGACCTAGATTATTGTGAGTTGTACATTGAAAGGGGGATATATATTGGGATATACATATGAAATAATACAGGGAAGTGAAGGACTACCAGTAAAAACCATTATCCATGCAGTAGATAGTTTTCAAATGCATTGGCATAATGAAATGGAATTTTTATTGGTATTAGAAGGTAGTGTAAGTATTAGAGTTGGTGAGGAAGTATATTATTTAAAGGAAAACGATATTATTTTAGTCAATAGTGACGAACTTCACAGCACTAGAAAAACTAAAGATGAAAATGTATTATTGGCAGTACAAATAAACTCAAATTTCTATAGTAGTCTTTTCCCTGATTTTAATAAAATTAGATTCAATTGTAAATCCTTTGAATACGAGGAAGAGGAACAAGAAGTTTTTGACACTATTAGACATTATATTGCTAAGATTGTATGGGAATTAAACAAAAAAGATTTAGGCTATCAATTAAAAGTAGGTTCTTATTTATATCTTTTAGGAGAACATTTGTTAAATAATTGTGAATACGACTCAATAGAGAAAGAAGATACAGAGCTAAGAGATACAGATTTAGCAAGGCTTCAAAGAATAATGGATTATGTAAACCAAAATTCCCATAAGAAAATCACTTTAAAAGAAATAGCAAAAAGGGAACATCTTAATTATTATTACTTGTCTCATTTTATTAAAGGCAAAATAGGTATGTCCTTTCAAGAGTATTTAAATACTGTAAGACTTGATAAAGCAGTAAAAATGTTAATTACTACAGATATGTCCATAATAGATATATCTAATACTAGTGGTTTTCCCAATGTTAATTCTTTTAACAATTTATTTAAGGAAACTTATAATTCTACACCCTCAGAATTTAGAAAAAATTGGAACTATCCTATTAAAGGAGAAACTAAAAAATCTAAAACCTATTTAGATGTAGATAGAGATGCAGCCCTTGAAAAATTATTTACTTATTTAGATACTGAAACTTTAGAAGTAGATGAAACTGTAGTAAAAAGAGATATAGAAACTATTTACATAGATAGCAAAAAAGAAGGAAAATATTTTAAAAACCATTGGCAAAACTTAACTACCTTTGGTAGAGCCCACGAAGGTTTAAGGGCTAATTGGCAAAAACAATTTATTGAAATGCAAAGTGAAATTGGATTTAATTATATAAGATTTCACGGAATATTTAATGATGATATGATGATATATAATATTTCTCCTGAAGGTAATGTGGAATATAATTGGACCTATGTGGATGAATTATTGGACTTTTTTATGAAAATTGGCATTAAACCCTTTATAGAACTAAGTTTTATGCCAGAAGAATTAAAAAGAACTAATGAAACTATTTTTTGGTGGAAAGGAAATATATCTCCGCCAAAAGATGTAAAACTATGGACAGATTTAGTGGAAGCTTTCATAAAGCATTGTATTAATAGATATGGTATGGAAGAGGTAAAATCCTGGTATTTTGAAGTGTGGAATGAACCAGAATATGAATATGTATTTTGGGCAGGTACTAAGGAGGAGTATTTTGAGTTTTATAAGGAAACTGCATTAGCCATTAAATCTATATC
>JAAZMA010000068.1 GCA_012799055.1 Tissierellia bacterium | reverse complement strand
CAAGGTAGGCTATACACACCCAAAGTAAAGATCCTCTCTCTATATTTTTTTATAAATCAATTTTATTTTCTATTATATACCCAGTTAATAGGAAGTTTATTATCATTATACCTATCATATATATAAATCCTGCTATATTTAATATATATTGATCTCCCATTCCCGTTAAAAGTGCAGCATCATTAATTTCAAATATACTCACACTTGTATAATTCATTCCCTTCATAATACTTTCATAGGATACTATTTTAAATGTATCTAAATTCACATAATAAGGCATTGATATAACAATCTTTGCCTGCCCTATTCCTACTATCATAGATAATACTAAAAATATTACAAACCAAAGGCCTCCTATTTTTTTGTTTCTAAAAGTAACCCTACCAAGGGCCATAGAAAGATAAATTAATATTAGTGTAGAAATTCCCCCTAATAATACAAGAAGGAAACTCATTACCGTGCCTTTGGTAATATGTGGAAATACCTGAGCTATTATTTCTTTTAAAGATGGTTTTATTGGTGCCATATTAGCCAACATAATAGTATTATATCCTATAATAACTATCCCTAACAACAGAAACCATATTGTAGCTGTTATTAGTTTTGCACCTAGAATTTCATGTCCAGTTAAGGGCAATGTAAAGGTTAAATATCCTCTATCTTCATATAATTCTTTTCTAAAAGAACCAACAATATATAAGAATGTTGTTAAAGCTGTACCAAATATTATCATAGATGCCAATGCTATAACCGGCGAACTTTCTTTTTTAGCTATATAAGTGTACAATACAGTTGTAAGTATTAAAACTAAAGCCAATACTCCTAATATAAATTTATAAGAACCTTTTATTTCATATTTAATATATCTACCCATTATTTTCCCTCCTACTATCCAAATATTTCCTTATAAATATCATCTATTTGTTTCCCCTTTTCTTCCCTTAAGATTTCAGCATTTCCTTCTAATAAAATTTCTCCTTCTTTTAAAAATACTACCTCATCAAATAAATTTTCCATATCTCTAACTAAATGAGTGGTAATAAGCATGGAACTTTTTTCATTATAATTGTTAATAATAGCATCTAGTATTTGATCTCTGGCTACTGGATCTACTCCTGCTATAGGTTCATCTAATACATATAGTTTAGCATCTCTAGACAATACTAAGGATAAATTTAATTTTTCGTGCATCCCCTTAGAAAGGGTGTCAATTTTCATAGATTTTTCTAATTTCATAAAGTCTAATAATTCTTCAAACCTTTTTTCATCAAAATCTGAATAAAAATCTTTGTAAAATTTACAAGCATCTTCTACACTCATCCATTTGTATAAAAAATTTCTATCTGGTAAATAAGATACTATGGTCTTAGTATATACTCCAATATTATGTCCATCAATCTTTACCTCTCCTTTAGATTGTCTTAATAAACCAGTTAAGATTTTAATTAAAGTGGTTTTACCACTACCATTAGGCCCTAATATACCTACAACTTTACCTGATTCTATATTTAGATTTAAATTGTCTAGGGCTTTTTTGTTAAAATAGTTTTTACTAAGATTTTTTATTTCTACTATATTAGTCATTCTCTCTCCTCCTTTTCTATCCATTGAGATAATATATTAATTATTTCATCAGTATTAAATCCAAGTCCCCTCATTTCTTCTAAAAAATTATAGATTATTTCTGAGGCCATATCTGTTTTTAATTTTTTAATTATTTCCATATCTTCTGTAACAAAAGTACCCATTCCCCTTTGGGTAAAAACTAATCCTTCTCTCTCTAATTCTTGATACGTTCTTTGTATAGTATTTGGATTTACTTTTAACTCTTTTGAATATTCCCTTACTGATGGCAATTTATCACCTCCATTGATTTCCCCTGACGCTATATCACTTTTTATTAGATTCATTATTTGAATATATATTGGAAGATTGTCATCAAAATTCATATTATCACCTCCAGAGTAATAATGTTACGGTGTATTAATTATATAGTACACTAATATTTTCAGATTGTCAAGGAAAAAATAAAAATAAAAAAATACTAGGGACAGTTCCACTATAAAATGGACAATTAAAAAGGACAATTCTTATTATTTGACTACCTATGCCTATTTCAATGGGTGTGCATAGGAATCAACAAAAGAACAGTCCCCGATGTTTAAATCTCTTACAATTAATTTTATTTATGCCATTCTGTTTTTTTCGATTTTATGTATTTCATAACCTTGTTTACATAAGCATTATTTATTTCTTTTACCATTTTATTATTTACAGAATCTAAATAAATATGGTCTATAGTAGATATGGGAAGAACATTTACAGAGGTACCTGTCATAAATGCTCCATCTAATTTATCCAAATCTCCTACATGAATATTTTCTTCTATAATCTTTATACCTAATTCTTCACATACTTGAAATATATGTTTTCTAGTAATCCCCAATAGTACAGCTTCTTTAGGAGCAGTGTATAGTTTATCTCCCTTTACAAAAAATATATTGGATCTACTGCCTTCTAGAATATATCCAGCTTTACTTACTAATAAAGCCTCAAAGACTTTCTTTTCTTTTAATCTTTTGGCCACTTCCATATTAAAAGCACTTATTTGAACCTTTACATTGGGATTTTGTCTTTCATAGTGAAATAAAGTAGTATGAACTCCCTTTTTATAATATTCTTCTGGTGGATAAAAGGATTTTATAAAAAATGATAAAAATACCTGTCCCATTCCCTCTACATCTGTACATATTAGTTTTACATTTAAATTTTTAATTTGATTTTCTAATATAAGTCTTTTTATATCCTTTTTTATTTCACTATTAGTTTTATTAATTTTATAATCTAATAATGAGGCTGATTCTCTCATTCTTTCCAAATGTTCCTCTAAAAATAATGGTACTCCATCTATAATTCTAATAACTTCATATATAGGTTTATTAATTTTATTAAATATTTTTAAATCCCCAGTAGATTTTAATTCTCCATTTACTAAATAAAATTTTTCTATTGCCTCAGCTTTCAATAAAATCCCCCCTCTCTATTTAATTCACAGCTCCCACAAACAGGACACCAAATTTAAGTTTTCATAAAAGTGCCCACTACCCCCTCTAGTGCATCTTACTGCATTACAATTAAAACTGTCTCTATTATCCCAATTTACTTTTCCAATAGCTTTATATTATTTATTACAATATCTCTTTTTAATTCCAATAATTTTTTATTATCTTCATTTAAAGATTGCTTCATATCTTCTATAGCTAAAGATAGTTTATCTAATCTATTGACTTTTTCCTTGTCTTTACCCAATTTCTGCCTAAGTCTTGTTATATTTTCTCCTGTAGAATCTAATATCTTTTTTGCATTTTCTATATTATTTTCTTCAATTAAATAGGCTTGATATATTGCATATTTTATTCTCGATAAATCTCCCTTTATTTCATCTTTATATAAGTCGAAAAAACTTGCCAAGGATAAAATAGCTTGACTACCTGTGTCTAAAATGTTTTTTATATTTCTATCTTCAATGGCTATGGTACATAAATTTAAATTCTTTTTAAATTCCTTTGCCTTTTCAGGATTTACTGCCTTTTTTATAGCTTCTACTTCATAGTTATTCCACTCACTATGGATTTTTTCTATTTTTTTATCTATGTTATTCCATTTTTTTAATAATTCTTCATCCCTAAGTTCTAACTTTTCTTCTTTCTTTTTTTCTCCTTCTTTTTTACCTTCTTCTTCTCCTTTTCCTTTAGAATGTAGGGTTTCAAATTCTAAAGGTGTTAATTCTGTTATTTTTTTTATTTCTCCCATAGAAGCAAGAATTTTATCTAATTCTTCTGAAACTGAAACCAAGGATTTTGGGGCTTTTTCTTTTTTTTCAATTTTTGACTCTTTTTTATTTCCTTCTTTATTACAGGAACTAAGTATTATGGATATTAAAATTATTATTATAACTTTAATTAAATTTATCTTTTTCATATAACCACCTCAAGAAATAGTTTATCCTGGAGATGGTTTTTTATCCTTATTATAATATTGGAGATAATAGTCTAGATACAGATTCCTTTAATTTTACAATATTAGATCTTTTCTCGTATTTTTCCATAGTAATTTCTTTGCAATGTTCTAAATCCTTATGGAATTGTTCTATGGTCTTTCTCGTTACTTCTTCATCGTATATAAAGGCATTTACTTCAAAATTTAATTTAAAAGACCTAATATCTAAATTTGCTGTTCCTATAGATGTGACAAAATCATCCATTACAAAAAGTTTACTATGCAAAAATCCATTTTCATAGGTGTAAAACTTTACCCCTGCTTCTAATAATTCACCTATATAAGACATGCCAGCCCAATATACAAAGGGATGGTCTGGTTTACAAGGTATTATAACCTTTACATCTAAACCAGATAATCCTGCAACTCTTAAGGCTTCTAGCATACTATCATCAGGAATAAAATAGGGACTTTGAATATAAATTCTTTCCCTAGCATTATTTATCATTTTAAAATATCCATCTTTAACTGAAGGCCATTTAGAGTCAGGACCACTGCTAACTATTTGTATTCCTGCATTTCCTTTAGTTTCTTGCTTAGGTAATCCTAATTTACATTGAGCATTATCCTTATGGGCTGCAAATCGCCAATCTTTATAAAATTGCCATTGGAGTGCTCCAACTGCTGAACCCTTGATTTTTATATGGGTATCTCTCCAATAACCAAATCTTTTAGAAAGACCTAAATATTCATCTCCTATATTAAATCCTCCTACATAGGCTTCCTTTCCGTCTATTACACATAATTTTCTATGATTTCTATAGTTAATTCTTAAAGTGAAAAAAGGTACAAAAGGAGGGAAAAATACTGCTACCTCTCCCCCTGCTTTTTTAAATTCGTCAAAGGCTCCTCTTTTTAATTTTCTACCACCCATGCCATCAAATAATACTTTTACTTCTACTCCTTCTTTTGCCTTTTCCGTTAAGGCATTAATTACTTTCATACCAATACCATCAGATTTCATAATATAATATTCTATATAAATATATTCCTTAGCATTTGCTATACTTTCTAAAAAAGCCTCAAATTTAGCTTTACCATCAAAATATAGTTCTACTTCATTGTCTTGAGAAAAATAAGCTTCAGAGGTTAATATATGCATTTTTATAATATCTTCATGTTCCATAAATTTGGGATTAGAATATATATATTCTTCTTGGAATATTTTTTCTCCCTGTTTCATTACCCTGTCCCTAAACTCTCT
>JAAZMA010000146.1 GCA_012799055.1 Tissierellia bacterium | reverse complement strand
AGAAGCAGATCCTGTAAACAATATTTTTACAGCAGGGCCTGTAGGAGGTCTTATGACTAGAAGATTAGTAGAAATGGGAGAAAGAGAATTAATAGATGAAGAATAGGATAGTTTTACTATCCTATTTTTATGTTTATAAATAGAAATTGAAATTAAAATGAAGGATTAATACTATTTTTTAAAATTCATGATATAATATAATAGGCATCACTCTTTAAAAGGGGGATTCAAATGGAAAAGACAAATGTAATGGTATGTGTGACACAACAAAAAACTTGTGAAAGGCTTATATCAAATGGTGCTAGATTATCTAAAGCAAAAAATGGAAAACTCTATGTAGTAAATGTTGTAAATGAAAATGAAAAATTTTTAGAATATACTAATGATGGAGAGGCTTTAGAGTATTTATTTGGAGTATCTAAAAAAGCAGGTGCGGATTTAACTGTACTTAGATCAAATGATGTTATTCAAACTATGATTGATTTTGCAAAGGATAATGATATTACTCATATGGTCTTAGGAACTACACCAAATAATAATTCTAAAGAATCAAACTTTTCGTTGAAATTACAGGAAAGTTTACCCCATGTGGAATTTATTATTATATAATAACACCTCATTTAAGGGGTGTTTTGTTTTTAAAGCAAACTTTTCTCATTTAATATAAATGCAATAATTACATTATTAATAAATAATAATTTTAAATACAAAGGTTTGCTTATTAATTATGTAACTGGTGTGGAAGTTTTTCTTATGCTTTCTGGGATAGATATATGATAAACTTTTCAATAAGAAGATTTTCCATTTAATTAACACACATAATAAGTTTAAAAGAATAAATTAATAATATATGTAAACAAGGAGGTTGTTATATGAGAAAAATTCGTAGAATGTTTCCAGGAGGAAATACAGCCAATGGTTTTTATTCTTTTCATAATAATATTATAGATGAGAATAGAAATATGTTATATATATTAAAAGGAATGCCTGGTGGAGGAAAATCTTCTCTTATGAAAGAAGTAGGTGAGAGGGCTTTAGAAAAAGGCTATAGTGTAGAATACCACCATTGCCCATCAGATCCAAATTCCATAGATGGAATAGTTATTATTGAATTAAAAATTGCCATAGTAGATGGTACAGCTCCCCATATAATAGATCCAGTATATCCAGGATTAAAGGACAAACTAATAGATTTAGGTACTTTTATAGATTCAGATAAATTAGCAAAGAATGAGGAAAAAATTGTAGAGTCAAAATTGAATAATAAAATTGCATATAGTAGGGCCTATGGATATTTTAAATCAGCTAAAATTATATATAATATAATAATAGAAAACAATAAAAGGGGAATGAATTTTGGAAAAGCAAATGAAGAAACTATAAAATTAATAGAAAAAATATTTATAAAAAGTCGTAAAAAGGCAAAAGAATCCAAAATAAGACATATGTTTTCTGCAGCAAATACTCCTGATGGATATGTGGATTTTACCCATACCCTATTAGATGGAATTTCTAAGATTTATTATATTGAAGGGGAAATAGGTACAGGGAAATCCACTGTTCTAAAAAAACTAATGGAACTGGGAAAAATAGAAGGATATAATATGGAAATATACTATAACCCTACTTTTCCTGAAAAAATAGAAACTATAATTATAGAAGAATTAAATATATGTATTACGTCTAATAAAAATGCTTTAAAATTTCTTCCTGAAAAAATAAATTTAAATAATTATTTTGACCATGAAATTAAGAGGGATGAAGATTATAGAATATATTATTCACTAATAGAAGAAGCCATAAAAAATTTAAGTTTAGCTAAGGAAAATCATAAAACTTTAGAGGAAGCTTATAAATTTTCCATAGATTTTAGTGGAGTGAATAAAATTAAGAAAAATATAATAAGGGAAATTTTTAATCCTTAATTTCCCTTATTATATTTTCATAAAATTTTTCCAAAACTAGATTTAAATTTTTCTTTTCACATTTTCCTTGGACAATTTGAGTATTTCCTCCACCTTGAATCTCCATATCTTTAGAAACTTCTTCAAAGATATTTTTCATATTAATATTTATTTCAGTACTTTTACCCACTAAAAATTGAGCATAATCTCCATTACACAAGCCAAAAAGTACAATATTTCTATTTAAACTAGTCAAATAAATGGCAATATTATTAATCTCCTTAAGTTCCACATTCTCAAATTTATTATATATAAAATTTAATCCATGGATATATTTAGCCTTATTAAGCAATTCTTCTCCTTTATATTTATAAAGCTTTTCTTTTAAAATTCTATTTTCCTTTTCCAATTCTTCTTTTTCCTCAAATAGTTTAAACACTTTATATTGAACTTCCTTATCTTTAGAAGATAATAAATTAGATATATTTTTAATGGAATTACTTTTCCAAGAATAATCCATTAAAGCTCTATTACCACAAACAAACTCTACTCTACTATTACCTTTATGTTTTTCCACTTTTCTTATTTTTATTAAACCAATTTCTCCAGTATATCTTAAATGGGTGCCACAGCAAGGAGAAAAATCTATACCATCGATTTCTACTATACGAATTTTAGAATTTGAAATAGAATTTTTAACTAATGGATATTTATTAATATCTGATTTTTCTATAATATATGATTTTATTTGGAAGTTTGAAAATATTATTCTATTTGCAAATTCTTCTACTTTTGCAATTTCTTCACTATTAATTTCAGGTAGATTTACATCTATGTAGACATACTCTTTTCCTATATAAAAACCAACAGTTTCTCCATTAAATAATTTATAAAAAACTGCAGATAGTAGATGCTGACCTGAATGTTGCTGCATATAATCAAATCTATTGTCCCAATCAATAGATAGTACTACCTTATCACTGTGAATATTGTCCTTAACTACATGGACTATATCATCTTCTTCATCATAAGCATCTAAAACCTCTATACCATTTATTGTGCCTTTATCTCTAGGTTGTCCACCAGCAAGATTAGGATAAAAAATAGTTTTATCAGTTTTAATATAGTATTTATTATTTCTATATATTTTTTCTACAATCCTAGCATCTATTTGCCTTAAATATGGATTATTTAAGTATAGCCTTTCTGTCATATTACCACCTGGCCTTATTTACTGTTAATCATATTTACCTATTAATCATATTTTACCATCTTTTCATCTATATGCAACAATTCTATATAAAATATGCTATAATTTAATTAAATTATTAAAGGAGTATTTAATATGGATAGACAATTCATAGGAAGTATCTTTAAAATTATTGGAATAATATTAGTTGTTTGGGCATTAAATAAAAAAAACAGAAATAAATAAAGGAGATGAACATGAAAAGGCCTTTTGTGTATTTTACCATTCCTTTGATATTGGGAATAGTTTTCTCCTACTATATTAATATAAATACATATGTAATTTTGTCATTATTAATTGTGTTTATTTTAATTCAAATAATTAGGCTAAATAGACCCAAAATTAGTCATTTGTTATTTTCACTTTTTTTATTAGGAATTTTTTTGACCAATTTAAATTTAAATAGTAGTCAGCTTGCTAAATATACTAATATTTCCATAGGATTAAAAGGGAGAATAGTAGATATAATAAGTACTTCTGAAAACCAGTCTAGATATGTATTATTAGTAAACAATTTATATCTAGATGAATCAAATGAAAAAACCTCAGAAAAAACTATATTAAAAATAATAGGTGAGAAAAAACTAGAATTGGGAGATGAAATTATATTTAATGGAATATTAAAGGAGCCTTTAACCAATACAAATCCCAAACTTTATAATTATAAATTAAATCTATTAACAGAAGGCATATTTACCACTACTACCATAAGGGAATACTCTATAATTCAAATTAACAAAACTAAATTAGGTCTTGGACTAAGCATCAAATCTAAATTTACTAAGAGAGTAGAAAATATACTTGAACATAATTTATCCAATAGAAATGCCAGTATTATGAAATCCATTGTATTGGGGAAGTCATCATATTTAGGAGAAAAGGATATAATTACCTTTAGGGACTTAGGACTAGCCCATATATTGGCAGTATCTGGTTTACATATTGGAATAATTGCAGGAATAATAATTTTTTTATTTAGCTATTTTGGCATGAATAGAAAAATAAATGTATCTTTAACCATTGGAATACTATGGATCTACGCCTATGCCATTGGAAATCCCAGTTCAGTACTTAGAGCTAATATTATGTTTTCATTATTATTAATATCTCAGATAATACATGAACCCTATGATTCTTTCAATATTCTAAGTTTTTCTTGTTTTGTATTACTAATTATTAATCCTTTTTTAATTTTTAGTTTAGGATTTCAATTGTCTTATTTAGCTAGTTTTTTTATATTATATTTAAGCCCAAAATTAAATAAACTAGTTTCCAAATCAATTTCTGGAATATTGGCAGTGCAAATTGGCTTATTTCCAATTCAGGCCTATTATTTTAATAAAATACCTTTATTATCTATAATAGCTAATCTATTATTTGTACCTTTTTTTTCTTTATGTTTAATATTAGCTATGGCACTGATTTCTCTTCCCTTTCCTTTTGGATATTTGGGAGGTTCCATTGGTAGAATTATAAATTTTTTATTAAATATTCAATTTAATATTATGGAAATATTAAATTATTTCCCTAGATTAATACTAAAACTTCCATCGCCTACTATTATAGAAATTACACTTTATTACTTCCTATTGTTTATAATCTTTGGTACTATTAGAATTAGAAAATTAAATAAAAATGTGATAAAAACAGTAGTAATTTATTTATTATTAATAGTAGTTATAAATATAACTCTTTTCAATTTAGATGAAAGTATAAGTATTAGATTTATAGATGTGGGGCAGGGAGATAGTATTTTAATTAAAACCCAAAGGGGAAACTTTCTTATAGATACTGGTGGAAATATATTTGGTGATTTTGATATAGGTGAAAATATACTTCAGCCTTATTTGGATAAAGAAGGTATATTTAAACTAGAAGGAGTATTTATTACCCATTTTGATGGAGACCATTGTAAATCTCTACCTTATTTAATGGATAATATGAAAATTGAGAATATCTATTTTGGATATAATAGACCAGGAAATATTTATTACGATGAAATTATAAAGAAGGCAAATCTTAAAAAGATTCCAATTACTATATTAAATGTTGGGGACAAACTAATTTTAGATGGAAACACTAATATTACTGTATTAGGACCTAGAAAAGAATTGTTAAACAATCCCAATAATAGTGAAAATGATTTATCTTTAGTATTAATGCTAAACTATTTCCATAATAAAATACTGTTTACAGGTGATATTGAAAAATTAGGGGAGAATTCTTTGATTAAAGATTTAAAACAAGCAGATTTTTTAAAGGTACCCCATCATGGGAGTAAGACTTCTTCATCAGAGGGATTTCTTGATGTGGTAATGCCTAAAATTGCTTTTGTATCTGTAGGAAGGAACAATAGCTTTGGCCATCCCCATAAAGAAGTGTTAGACAGATATTATAGCAAGGGAACAAAACTTTATAGAACAGATGAATTAGGTTTAATAAATCTAATATTAGACAAAGAGGATTTTATGATTATTCCCTATTTAGGGGAAAAAATAGATATATTGTATCTATTAAGCTATTATAAATTGTATATAATAATATTTGCACTTTATATTATTATTTCTTATTATTTAATTAGATATTTTGTGTATTTAGACTGGGAGATGAGAAAAATTGAATTACAAGGAATTTACTAAAACTTTAAAATCTAAGAATTTAAAGCCTGTATATTTATTTTTTGGAGAAGAAGAATATTTAATGGATTATACATTAAAATTAATTAAGGATACTTTTATAGATAAAGGTTTAGAACCTTTAAATTATATTGAATTAGAGGGGCAAGATTTAGAATTTAGTACCATAATGAATGCTTGCGAGACTTTGCCTTTTATGGCGGAAAAAAAGATAGTAATAATTAAAGATTTGCCTTTATTTAAATCTAAAAAGGAAACTGAGAAAACTAAGACTTCTAAAGAACCTTTAATTGATTATATTGATGAATTGGAAGATTATCTATTGTTAATTTTTGTAGAGAAAACCAAATCCTTAAGAAAATCTAATCCACTATATAAAAAAATTAAAAAATATGGTGATATTGTAGAGTTCACTAAATTACGAGGTAGTGATTTAGATAATTGGATAATAAATAGTTTTAAAAAATTTAATAAAAATATAGACAAATCTACTATTAATTATTTTATTGGGTATTCCTCTTATTTTGATAATAAAAAAGAAAGAACTTTATATGATTTGGAAAATGAAATAATAAAAATTTCCAATTATACACCAGAAAATACTGATGTAAGGAAAGGGGAAATAGAATCACTAATGGCAAAGCCCTTAGAAATGAATGTGTTTAATCTTTTAAACTCTATATCTCAAAAAAATGGAGAGGAAGCTTTAAAATTATTTAATGAAATGTATATATCAAATGAGCCTATACTTTTTATATTACATATGATTGTTAGGCAAATAAGGAATATGTTAAAATACAAAATATTAACAGGTAAAGGGTATACTAGGGGAGATAGTTTAAAAAAAATGGCTTTATCTGAATATGAATATAAAAAAGTTTCCAACCAAAGTAATAACTTCACCATAGAACAATTAGAAAAAGCTTTAAACCATTGTTTAGAAACAGATAAAACTATTAAAACCAGTTCTATAGATGATAAATTGGCAATGGAAATTTTAATAAGCAATTTATGTTTTAAACTATAAATACAAAAAACTTCGGAATGCCGAAGTTTTAGTATTATATAGCCTCATTTATTTTAGTATTTAATTTTTTAGTTAAGGAACTAATTTTTCTAGATGCAGCATTTTTGTGTACCACATTTTTGTGAGCTGCCCTTTTTAATTTTTTATCTATAATTTTAAGTAGTTCTTGAGCTTCTTCAACATTACCTTCTTCTATTGCTAAATCAAATCTCTTAATATAAGTTTTAATTTCAGATTTTCTACTTCTATTTAAAGCTGTTTTCTTTTTTGTAGTTTGAATTCTTTTTTTTGCAGATTTAATATTTGCCAATCCACTCACCTCCTCTAGTCTTAACAAAGGTTATTTTACCATGAAGAAGGATAAAATGCAAGGAAAAATAATGTTTTATACATAAAATTGAAAAAATGTAGAAAAATAAAGATAAAATATATTGGGAGGTAAATATGCTAGAAATTAGAACAGATTTAGCCATAGAAAGCAAGGAATTATATCGAGAAACTAATAAAGAAGAAGCGCCAGGTGTAGAGGTGGAAAAATTAGAAGATGAAGAATATGAAATAACCCGTGTAAAAATCCTAGATGAAAAAGGAGAAGAAAGTCTGGGAAAACCAAAGGGTACATACATTACTATTCAAGTACCTAAATTAAAAAGTGCTGACCAAGATTTAAAAGATAAAATATCTAAGGTTTTAGCTAAGGAAATAAAAGGCCTTGGGAAAAGTAATAAGGATACTAAGACTTTAATAATAGGATTGGGAAATTGGAATGTAACCCCAGATGCTTTAGGTCCTAAGGTAGTAGATAGGGTACTGGTAACTAGGCAATACTTTATTGCCTATAATAAAGAAGAAGATGAAACAGTAGCCAATGTATCTGCACTATCTCCAGGGGTAATGGGGCTTACTGGAATTGAAACCAGTGAAATAGTTAAGGGTATAGTAGAAAAGACTAGACCAGATTTAGTAATAGCCATAGATGCTCTAGCTTCAAGGAAAATGGACAGAGTGAGTACCACTATTCAAATTTCAGATACAGGTATTAATCCAGGTTCAGGTATAGGAAATAAGCGAATAGGTTTAAATCAGGAGTATTTAGGAGTACCTGTATTAGCCATTGGAGTACCTACAGTGGTAGATGCAGCTACTATGGTTAATGATACTATGGATTTAATATTAGAATCTATGAAAAGTGTAGCAGAATCAGGGACAGAATTTTATTCTACTCTTCAACAAGTAAGTAATGAAGAGAAATATTATTTAATTAGGGAGGTATTAGAACCTTTTATGCCTAATGTGGTGGTTACACCAAAGGAGATTGATTTAATTATTGACGATTTATCCATAATAATTGCCAATGGATTAAACATTGCATTACATCATGGAATTCACTTAGAAGATGTAAATAGATATATTAGGTAAATAATTATCATATATTTTCTCCCAAATGAATATAATCTAGATATTGAATAGATAATTTAGGGAGTGTTCTTATGAAAGGGAAGGACCGTAGATATACCTATGTGATATTTGCTTTATTATGCCTAATAGTTTTTAATCTAGGTACTATTTTAATTAGTGCTAAGGGAAATAAAAATTATACAATAGACAAATCAAATGCAAAAGCAGTTTTTAGTCAAGAAAATAATTTTGTAAAAGGGGAAGGGTTTTTTCTTAATTTATTTAGTAGGACATCTTCTACAATTAATTTATATAGAAATCAAATATCAAACAATCAATGGGATATTTCTTTTAATAATGAAATTTATTTTAAAGAAAAATTTTCAAATTTTATCAAATCCCAATTTCCCTCGATAATCTTAGGTAAGAACAAAACCAAATCAGAAGATGTAAATACGTGGGATTACGAGGATTTAGAAGAGTCTATAATAATTGAGGATTTTATAATTATAGAAAAAGTAGAAGAATATGAAGATTTAATAATAATTACTGATACAGAAGGGAATATTATTTTAGAGAATATACCAAAACCTTTAAATATTAAGCCATTAAAAATAGATAAAAATAAACCCTATATATTAATATATCATACCCATGGTACTGAAGCCTATTCAAATTTAGAAACTAAAGTACACCATAGTACTGACAGAAAATATAATATAACTACAATTGGAGAGAATATAACAAAGATTTTAGAAGGCAAGGGACATGGAGTAGAACATATTACTACCTATCATGATATTCCATCATACAATAAGTCTTATTCCAGATCCTTAAATACTGTAACAGATGCCTTGAGGGAAAATGGCAATTTGAAAGTATTAATAGATGTCCACCGAGATGGAGTAGAATTGGATAAACCAGAGGTTAAGAAGAATTTAAATAAATATATAAACAAATTTAAAACCAATATAAATGGAAAAGATGTGGCTACTTTTTATTTTGTAATAGGACCGGATTCTCCAAATAAAGAGGAGGTTCTTAGTTTCGCCAAATATTTTAAAGCAGTTTGTGATATAATATATCCAGGATTATGTACTGGTATTTTAATTAAGCCTGTGGGGAAATATAATCAATTTTTATCAGATTATTCCATGTTAGTAGAAATAGGTTCAAATCTCAATACAATGGAAGAAGCATTAGAAACTGCCAAATTATTTGGAGAATTATTAGATATTGTAATACAAAATATTATAGAATAAAACTTTTCAAAATTTAAAAACATGATATACTAATAATGTAATTTGTTACAAGGAGGATTATTATGGATGAAAACAATAAAGATGTGAAAAAAGAAGCTATGGAATGGATAAAGAGTATTTTATTAGCAGTAGTAATTGCATTATTTATAAAAACTTTTATATTTAATACTACTTATGTATTGGGAAATTCTATGTATCCAACACTACACGAAAGAGATAGACTTTTTGCCAATAAAATCCCCTTATATTTCTCAACTCCTAAAAGAGGTGAAATAGTAGTATTAAAAGCACCTGATACTGCAAATAAAGACTATATTAAACGGGTAATTGCCATAGAAGGAGATACTGTAGGCATTATAGATGGCAAGGTTTATTTAAATGGAGAATTATTAGAAGAAGATTATATAGAAGAAGGGGCTTATACAGAAGTTTATGGAGAAAACTATTGGGAAGTTCCCAAAGACCATGTATTTGTACTAGGAGATAATAGAGATGAAGGAGCTAGTAAAGACAGTAGATTTTTTGGATGTGTACCTTTAGAAAGCATTAAGGGAATTACAACTTTTAGATATTTTCCTTTTAACAATCGATTTGGTAAGCTTCAATAATATATTATATATCCTAATTGGGAATACTATATTAGGGTGATATATTTGGAAACAAGGGTAGAAAAAAGGAAAAGAGAAAGAAGAGAAAATAGGATTAAATTTTATAAATTAATAATTTTATTATCTACTTTATTAGTATTATATATTGGACTAAAAGTGGTAAATGCAAATATTATCTACTTGGATTATTTAAAAAACCCAAAAATATTTAACTTAAATATAAGGGAAAGTAAAATAGATTTATTTGGAGAAACTTATTTTATAGATTTTAAAATTTTAAAAAAAAGTCCCTAAAAGGCCAGTTGATACTGGTCTTTTGTTTTACATTTAAGCCTATTTCTGGTATAATATTTTTTTAGAGTAATTGATACTTCTGAAGGAGGAAAGTTATGCAAGGCATAAAACAAGAAAATATAAGAAATTTCTCTATTATTGCTCATATTGACCATGGAAAATCTACTTTAGCAGATAGATTAATAGAAAAAACAGGATTGCTTTCATCTAGAGAAATGCAAGATCAAGTCTTAGATAGTATGGATTTAGAAAGAGAAAGAGGTATTACTATAAAGTTAAAAAATGTACGGCTTAATTACAAGGCTAAAGATGGAGAAGAATATATTTTAAATCTTATAGATACCCCTGGACATGTGGATTTTAATTATGAGGTTTCTAGGAGCTTAGCCGCCTGTGAAGGGGCTTTATTAATTGTAGATGCAACTCAAGGGATTGAAGCTCAAACTTTGGCAAATGTCTACTTAGCATTAGAACAGGATTTAGAAATTTTGCCTATTATTAATAAAATTGATTTACCTTCTGCTAGACCTGATGAAATAAAAATGGAAATAGAAGAGGTAATAGGTCTTGAAGCTGAAAATGCACCTATGATTTCAGCTAAGGAAGGCTTAAATATCGATGATGTATTAGAAGAAATAGTTCACAAAGTACCTGCTCCAAAGGGAGATGTAAATGCACCTTTGAAAGCATTAATATTTGACTCCTATTATGATTCTTATAAAGGAGTAGTATCTTATATTAGGGTGTTTGAAGGTACTTTAAAACCAGGTATGGAAATTAAAATGATGTCAACCAATAAATCTTATGAGGTTACAGAAGTTGGAGTTAATACGTCTAAGGAGATACCAGTAGATAAATTGGAAGCAGGAGATGTAGGTTATGTATTAGGTAGTATTAAAAATGTAAAGGATGCTAGGGTAGGAGATACTATAACTGATAATAATAATCCAACGAAAACTCCTTTACCAGGATATAAAAAGGTAGTGCCTATGGTGTACTGTGGAATCTATCCTGCTGAAGGAGAGGATTTTAACACAGTAAGAGATGCACTAGAAAAACTACAAGTAAATGATGCAAGTTTAGTATTTGAACCAGAAACTTCTGCTGCATTAGGTTTTGGATTTAGATGTGGATTTTTAGGTCTACTTCATATGGAAATAATTCAAGAAAGACTAGAAAGGGAATTTGATTTAAATATAGTTACTACAGCTCCTTCAGTTATATATAAGGTGAAGAAAAAAGATGGAGAAATTGTAGAAATACAGAATCCCACTAATTTACCAGATGAAACTGAAATAGAATATATGGAAGAACCTATTGTTTCAGCCACTATTATGACTCCCTCAGATTATGTAGGTGCGGTAATGGAACTTTGTCAAAACAGACGAGGGGAATTTGTAAATATGGAGTATTTGGAAGAAACTAGGGTAGCCATGCACTATGATTTACCCCTTAATGAAGTAATATACGATTTTTTTGATGCTTTAAAATCTAGAACTAGGGGTTTTGCCTCCTTAGATTATGAACTAAAAGGTTATGCACAATCTAATTTAACTAAATTAGATATATTAATAAATGGAGAATTAGTAGATGCTTTTTCAATAATAGTACATGAAGACAAAGCCTATGAAAGAGGTAGAAATATTGCAGAAAGATTAAAAGAGGAAATACCAAGACATCAATTTGCAGTGCCTATACAAGCTGCAATAGGCTCAAAAATAATTGCCAGGGAAACAGTACGGGCTCTTAGAAAAGATGTATTAGCTAAATGCTATGGTGGAGATATTTCTAGGAAGAAAAAGCTATTAGAAAAACAAAAAGAGGGTAAAAAGAGAATGAGGCAAATAGGTTCAGTAGAAGTTCCACAAGAAGCTTTCTTAGCTGTATTAAAATATGATGAGAATTAAATGCACACAAAAGTGTGCATTTAATTTATGAAAAGAGGTATTTAATTGAAAGATTTAGGTATATATATTCATATTCCATTTTGTCAAAGTAAATGTTATTACTGCGATTTTATTTCTTTTGCTAATTCTAATAAGGAAATACAACATTATGTGAATTATTTAATAAAAGAAATAAAAATGTATAAGAATTTATTAAAAGACTATAGTATTAAAACCATTTTCATAGGGGGAGGTACTCCTTCCTATTTAAAACCTAAATATATTTATAATATTCTCAATTATATTTATAAAAATTTTAATGGAAAAGGT
>JAAZMA010000324.1 GCA_012799055.1 Tissierellia bacterium | reverse complement strand
AACAAGAACAAATAGAACATTTACAAAAGTTATTAGAAAACCAACAAATATTAACCTTGAAAGCACAAGAAAAAGTACAATTACTAGAAAGTAAAGAAGCAATAATTGAAGAATCTAAAGAGAAAAACAAAAGTTTCTGGCAAAAAATATTTAGTAAGGGGGATTAAAAATATGAAAGAAATTTTACAATATGTTGTAGTTCCGATTGTAACAGCATTGATTACAGCAGTTATAACATATTTAAGCACAAAAGCTAATAATAAAACTAAAATGGAGTTAGCTATTAAAAATCATGAGATTAAACTTCAAGAATTAAACAATGAAATGAAATTAAAAGACAAAGAAATAGAGCAATTAAAATTAACTCATGAGTTAGAGTTGCAATCTAAAGAAGCAGATATAATGAACCCAATTATGGGTGATTATATAAAAGAGATAGTTAAAGATCCTTCAAAGATTCACGAACTTACAAAACTTCAAAAAACGCTAGATAAGTTTAATACAAAGGGGGGGAAATAATGTCTTTAAAAGCAAATTTAGCTAGTGCGAAGGTTAATAAAAATGATGAGTTTTACACTCAACTAAGGGATATTGAAAATGAACTTAAACACTACAAGCATTATTTTAAAGATAAAGTGGTTTATTGTAATGCTGATGACCCTAGAGTAAGTAATTTCTTTTATTATTTTTCTTATAATTTTGAGCATTTAGGATTAAAGAAGTTAATTACTACTTGTTATAAAAATCAAGATTTAAATTTATTCACTCAAAATGATTCCGAAAGAGCTATTTATCTTGAATATGAAGGCGAAAAGGATGGGGGATTAGTGCCTACGATAGATAATATAGGGATTAATTACCTAGAAGGTGATGGTGATTTTCGTTCTAAGGAAGCTATTAAATTATTAAAGGAAGCTGATATTGTAGTAACAAATCCACCATTTTCATTGTTTAGAGAATATATAGGGCAATTAATTAAGTATGATAAGAAATTCTTAATATTGGGTAATCAAAATGCATTATCTTATAAGGATATTTTCCCTTTGATAATGGAAAATAAAGTTTGGCTTGGATATAATACAGGATCACAAGAGTTTATTATTCCAGAAGATGCACCTATAAGATCAGGTCAAAGGGTAGATGAAAATGGTACTAGATATCAAAAATTTGGAAATATAGCTTGGTATACAAATTTAGATACGAAAAAGCGACATGATACTTTGCCATTATTTAAAAGATATAACGAAGAAGATTATCCAAAATATGATAATTATGATGCTATAGAAGTAGGAAAGATATCAGATATTCCAAGGGATTACAAAGGTATTATGGGGGTTCCTATAAGTTTTATTGATAAATATAATCCTGAACAATTTGAGATTGTGGGAATAAATACAAGTTATTCTGATGAAATAAATTATGAAGAAGCAAAACCTATTAAAAAATACATTAATGCAAAGCAATTTTCAAAGTCTGGAAAAATATCAAGTGGTAGTAAAATAAATGATAGTTCTACACTTATTCATAAGGAAATACCTGATAAGACATATTATAAAGCAGATGGAATAGATGACTACTTAACGATTACATATGCAAGGGTATTTATTAGAAGAAGGAGTGATTGTTAATGAAAATAACACCCTTAAATATAAAAATCAAAGATTTAATTAAAGGCTATGAAAACAATGAATATGATGGAGTTGTAGCTTATAATAAAAAGCTAGACATTAGACCACCATATCAAAGGAATTTTGTTTATGATGATGACCAGAGAGATGCAGTTATAGACAGTGTTATGAAAGGATTACCTTTGAATATTATTTATTGGGCAGATCGTGAAGATGGCACATATGAAGTTATAGATGGACAACAAAGAACAATATCTATCTGTGAATATGCGGAAGGAAATTTCGGAGTTAATTTTGGTTCTAGAATTGATAATGAATCCTTAGGAATTTCAAATTTATCAAAAGAAATGCGAGAAAAGTTTTTTGAATATCCATTATTAGTTTATGTATGTTCTGGAACTGATGATGAAAAGTTAGATTGGTTTAAAACAATTAATATAGCAGGTGAAGAACTATATCCACAAGAACTAAGGAATGCTGTATATCATGGAACATGGTTAAGCGATGCAAAAAAATGGTTTTCTAGAATGAATTGTCCTGCACAAGCTATTGGAAGTCCATATATAAGAGCAAAGGTTAATAGACAGGAATATTTACAAACAGCTTTAGAATGGATTTCATATAGCCAAGGAATAAGTATAGAAGAATATATGAGAATTCATCAGCATGATAAAAATGCTGACGAGCTGTGGAATTACTATGAAATGGTGATTGATTGGATACAAGATGTTTTTATAAAAAAAAGAAAGGAAATGTTAGGACTTCCTTGGGGTAAATTTTATTTACAATATAAAGATGACAAATTTAATCCTGAAGAAATAGAAAAGAGAATTTCTGAATTATATAAGGATGTTGAATTGAAAAATAAAAAAGGAATTTATGAATATATTTTGACTGGAGATTCTAAATATTTAAATTTAAGAACATTTGAAGATCATGTAAAAAAGGCAATTTATGAAAAACAAAAAAACAAATGTGCTCATTGTAAAAAAGAATTTCCTTTTAACCAAATGCATGCAGATCATATTAAGCCTTGGAGTCTTGGTGGTAAAACAGAACCAGAAAATTGTCAGGTGTTGTGTCAATCTTGTAATGCAAAAAAATCTGATAATTATTAAATCTAATAAAATTTTT
>JAAZMA010000338.1 GCA_012799055.1 Tissierellia bacterium | reverse complement strand
TTTCCTTTTACCTTTTCCCTATGGTCTTCCTGTATTTTACTACTACTTTATTTACTTTAATTTGATGCATTTTAAAGATGTGAGGAGTTTATTTTGATTAGACATAGATAGTTTTTATTTGTTTAAGTATTTGATTTCATATTTAGATAAATATTTTTATTAGTTAACCTATTACACCTCTAATGTATTTGTAAAATCAACCAAATTTTGTTATTATATTATTATTAAATAGTAATAAAGGGGGATGGTATTAACATGGGCTATTTAAAAGATGATATAAGTAGCGTCAATAGTGCTAAAGGCAAATTATCTAGCATTATTTCAGAATTAGGAGAAGTTGACAGCAAAGACGCTTTAGAGTTAATTGATTGGTTTTTAGAAAAATCTAAATATTATAAAAAACATAAACAAAAAGCAAAATTTCAAAAACTTCCAAATAAAATGGAAAGAGGAGATATTATTTGGGTTAATTTTGGTATTAATGTAGGTGATGAATTTAGTGATTTAGGAACTAATGGTCACTTCGCCATATGCTGGAGTCAGAACGGATTTCAATTTGTAGTAATCCCTATTTCTGCAGAGGAAAGACACCCAAAAAAGAATTCTTTTGCAGTTAATTTAGGACAAATACCTGGATTACCAAGTAGCAAAGACACATACGCCAAACTTGATATGATTCGCTCAATAAATATCAGAAGAATTAGGAGGATTAAAAATCAAGAATCTGGCAAAATATCATTAAAAGAATTAAATCCAGAATTAATTAAATATATAAGTAAAAAAATTCAAGAAAAATTTATTGATAATCTTTCTTGACAAATAGTTTAAGTGATGGTAATATAAAGTTAAATAATAAATGGAATGTTTTAATGTTGGGTTACTGACATTAAACAAAGTTGAATTCAGGACCCTATTATAAATAATAGGGTCCTATTTAGCCTTACAACTTAGCAGTATACTTTAGAGCAATCATGAATATAATATTAATGGGATGTAATTTTGCTGGGCATACTGGCAAAATATATGGTTGAAAAGTTAAAAGGAGACTTCAATGTCTCCTTTTAACTTTTTAAATTATTATTATCTACTCTAATATTTTTTTAACTTGCTCTTTGTTTGATATATATTGATTCATCATATTTGCTCTTTTAATATATTTTAATTTTACCCCCGATACTTCTACCAAATTCCACAGAGTTATCTCTTTCCCCTGCCTTACTAGTTCCTCAATACCCCATTTTATTTTTCTTATATGATATTCCTCTAAACTCTCTATTTGCGGCTCTAAATATGCTTTTATTAATGGTAGTTTATCTTGTTTTTTAGATAACCACCCGCTAATTCCTAATTTGCTCCCTACACTTGTCCAAGTTATCCGCTCAGGTTTACCCCCTTTCATTTCACTTATAACTTCTTTAACCTTCGGAAGGAGTTCAGCATCTCTTTTCTCCCAATCAACAGGATTAACTTTATTACTATTTTTTCTATAATGTAAATCCAGCCATTCACTATCATATTTTTTTAGCCACGCATAAACTCCATCATTATCCTTTCTCATTTGATTACTACTTTTATCTGGATATAGAGAATGAAGTTCAATCCATTTTTCTCTTAACTTTTTCTTTTTTTGCTTAAATTCTTCTGTTTCGGTAAACTTGCTATGAAGATATTTTCCACC
>JAAZMA010000091.1 GCA_012799055.1 Tissierellia bacterium | reverse complement strand
ATGAATCTAATCTCTTTTGGTTTTCTTCTTTAAAATTTACATATCTATAATCTAATAGTGAGTTATACTTATATAAAATGTTTGGTATAAATTTATTCTTATATTTAGTTGCCTCTACCAACCCGTTGTTTTTCAATTTTTCGCCATATGTATGTAGATTCATATTGTCCCCCCCATTATCCCTACATTAATATAAACATATAGAATAGATTGCCCTATTTCAAGTATCTTCTCTCCTTCTATTGTACCTAGAATTACGATTAATACCTTTTCTATATTAAATTCTCCCTTCATTTTTAAACTTATTATATATTCCATCTATTAATTCTCTAATAATATCTTCATTCCCCTTTAAATAATCCCTCTCTTCCTTATATGTAGACATATATTCCTCAAAAATTTTATCGCTAGTTTTGCCTTGTCTATTGTTAATAAATGACGTAATTGAATGATACAAATTTAATCCTTCTTCTTTATCGATTTTTATGACAAAAGATTTTACTTCTGGTCTGAATATGCTTAAATATTTATATGAGGGTGTCCCATTTTCCTGACGTATTTTTAACTTTTTAACATATTTCCAAGCCATATGCTTGTTTTGCACAGACAAAGATTTAAAATCCTCTACAAATAACTCCCAATTAGTTTTTCCCTTCATTATTATGACCTCCATATATTAATTCAATCTTATTGAATACATTATTTTCATACAAATATTTTCTATATTTTCTAAATTCTATTCTTCCCATACCACTTCTTGTATAAATAATAAATTAACTTTTCCATAAAGTAGAGCAATACACATCATATTATTGTCATTTGGCCTCTGCTCTTAAGGTTTTTACACCCATAAAATATCTAATTTCTTCGAACATTTCATATCTGTTGCAATTAATGTCATAATACTACCTAATATATCACTAAAGATACCCCGAAGTCTTCTATGTTTTAACTGTTTATTTATCAATTACCCAAAATATATTAATAATTCATTTCATTATCTATCCATGAGTATACTGACATTACACAGTTTTCATCTACACAAACATAATCATATAATAATCTTTCTACTTCACTATAATCATCATCTATAAAACCTCCATTAACATCATAATCTAATAATTCATATAAGCCACTACTACCATCCCAATAACTAATAGCTGTATCAATATCCCCTGTATTACAATAAAAAAAGAATAATATTTTCATTGTATTATTGTTGAATTCTTCCATTAATACTTCAATAAAGATATCTTTCAATTTTATATGATAATCATATAAACATTCCCCAATAAAATCTTTTTCATCATACCATTTAATTTCTTCAAGCATATCATCTAAACCATATGATGGTAACCCTTTCAGGTCATTAGATTCAATATATCTCTTTATAATTTCAATCGGAATTTCTATTTCTTGATTATCAACAAACTTAATTAGGTCTATAGATGTAAAACCTACTTCATCTAGACAATCTTTAAATTCCCATTCCCATTGCTCATCAATCATGACTTCAGCAAATTCCCCCAAAATCATATTCAATGTTGCCAGCCAGAATATTTCATCTTCTTCTTTCCAAATAGTATGTTCTTTTAGCATCCTAATGGACTTTTCATACCACTTTTTTTCATCAGCAGATTCGAAAATTTTAAACAAAATAT
>JAAZMA010000089.1 GCA_012799055.1 Tissierellia bacterium | reverse complement strand
GAAAATGTTTATGAGGAGGTTTAATATTATGAAATTAAAAGAAATTGCTCATTCAAGAACTGGGGATAAGGGTAATATTTCTAATATATCTTTAATTGTTTATAATGAAGAAGATTATAAATTAATTGAAGAAAAGGTTACAGCAGAAAAAGTGAAAGAATGGTTTCAAGACATAGTTAAAGGTGAAGTTGTAAGATATGAACTACCTAAACTTGGAGCATTAAATTTTGTAATGTATGAAGCTTTAGGAGGAGGAGTCACCAGATCGTTATCCATAGACAAACATGGGAAAAGTCTTAGTGCTGCTTTATTAGAGATGGAAATATAAAGTACAAGGACCTCTGAATATTATTCAGAGGTCTTTATATTTACCATTTATTTAAGTAGTGTGTAAAGACTTTTTAAATTTTTTATTTTTTAAAAATAATGTCAAAAAAACTTGAAAAAACTGTAAATGTGTAATATCATATAATATACAATATATTAGCTTAATATGGATATATAGTTTCTATTAGAAAGGACAATATGATGAGTATTTACAGAGAGATAATATCTAAGGATTTAGATATTGACCATATTTCTGATAGGGAATTAGCTTCTATATTAGATGATATGGGAAGAGGCATTATATATGAACATTTATTATTTGGTAGGGATTTTACTTATAAAAACTTCATAGAAATATTACAATTATATTTAGGTGTGTTAGATAAATTAGATTAACAATAGGTCGAGAAGTTTTAAAATTTCTCGACCTTGTCTATATTAGGGGATAGAATAGTGAAGGATTCTATTTTAGTCATTTTGTTTTCACTTATAAATCTATATTCATATTTTCCTGGTTTAAGATTAGATATTTCCACAACAAATTTTCCATTGGAATCCAATTCTATATCATAAACTATTTCTTCTTTATCATTTTCAGAAACTAATTTTAGTCCTAGTTTTAATAATTCAATATTAGACACACTTCCTTCAAATTTAAAAGTGTTTTTTTCTACAAGGGGAGTACCATTTACAATGAAAGGTTCTGAAATAACTATATCTAGTTTTTGTGCTAGAGTTATGCTACTGCCTCTTAATGTATGATTTAGTGCATTTACAGTCATTTGAGCCATTAGACCTCGATTTATATTATCTTTTGGTTTAGCAGATATTCCCTCCATTAATTTTAAACTTTGAAAAATATCAGGAACCCTATTCCAATTAGCTGCTTCTTCTTTAAAATCTAAGGCCCTTAATAATACAGTTTGAAATTCTTGAACCTTTACAAAATTATCATAACCAAAGGTGTTTTCCGAAAAACCTTCAATTAATCCTTTGTTTACAGACCATGCTATATAGGGGTCATAAAATTTATCTTGAATATCTTCAAAACCATGCTTTCCTTTGTGATTTTTAGCAATTTCTTCTTCTTTATAAAGTCTAGATATAAGCACTACCATATCTTGTCTTTTTAGTTTTTCTTCTAATCTCATTTCTTTTAATACTCCAGCTTCTTTAAGAATATTAGCAGATTGTTCATATATATTATCATTTGTGGCTAAACTAGGTGAAAATGAATATAAAATTAAAACAAAGAACAATATTATAGATAAGGTTTTTTTCATTTTTAATTCCCCTTTTATTCCTTTACTTTGATTATAACTTATATATGGGGAATAGTATATTACATTATCATTACAAAATTAAATGAGAAATTACAGTTATAATTGACATAATTTAACCAATAAGATAAACTAAAATAGTTATAGTGAATTATTTGAGGAGGTCGTGGAAAATGCCCACTAAGTATATATTTGTTACAGGCGGAGTAGTGTCTTCTTTAGGAAAAGGGATTACTGCTGCTAGTCTGGGACAGTTGTTAAAAAGTAGAGGATTAGATGTTACAATTCAAAAATTTGACCCTTATATAAATGTAGACCCAGGTACAATGAGTCCGTATCAACATGGAGAAGTATTTGTAACCGATGATGGTGCAGAGACAGATTTAGATTTAGGACATTATGAAAGATTTATAGATATTAATTTAAACAAGAATAGTAATGTTACAACGGGAAAAGTTTATTGGTCCGTATTAAATAAGGAAAGACAAGGGGAATATAATGGGAGAACAGTACAGGTAATTCCCCATATAACCAATGAAATAAAGGATAGAATTAAAAGAGCCACTAAAGACAGAGAAGTAGATGTGGTAATTACTGAAATTGGTGGTACAGTGGGAGATATTGAATCTTTACCATTTTTAGAAGCCATTAGACAGATTAAAAATGATGTGGGAAAAGAAAATGTAATGTATATTCATGTAACTTTAGTTCCTTATTTATCTAAGGCAGGGGAATTAAAAACTAAGCCTACCCAACATAGTGTAAAGGAATTGAGAAGTATTGGTATTCAACCAGATGTATTAATTTGCAGAACAGAAATGCCTTTGTCTCAGGATTTAAAGGATAAAATTGCATTATTTTGCGATTTAGACCCTAATGAAGTAATAGAAAATAGGGATGCGGAAAGTATATATGAAATTCCCATAATGTTGGAAGAAGAAGGATTGCCACAATTGGTTATTGACCATCTTCAATTAAAATGTAATGAATTAGATTTAACTGAATGGATTAATATGGTGGAGAAAATCAAAGCTCCTAAGGAGACTATTACTGTGGCTTTAGTGGGAAAATATATAGAATTAAAGGATGCCTATTTATCTGTGGCAGAATCTTTAAGACATGGTGGTATATATAATGGTGTGGATGTAAATATAAAATGGGTTCATGCAGAAGAAATTAATGATGGCAATGGGGAAGAAATACTTAAGGATGTAGATGGTATTTTAGTACCTGGAGGATTTGGCGATAGGGGCATAGATGGTAAAATTTCTGCAATAAAATATGCTAGGGAGAACAATATTCCATTTTTTGGCCTATGTTTAGGAATGCAATTGGCTGTAGTAGAATTTGCTAGAAATGTATTAGGTTTAAAGGATGCCCATAGTTCTGAAATAGATCCAAATACTCCTTATCCAGTAATAGATTTAATGCCAGAACAAAAAGATTTAGATGCCTTTGGTGCTCCTATGAGATTAGGATTACATCCATGTAAACTTGTGAAAGGTTCAAAGGTTATGGACATATATGGTAAGGAATTAATATATGAAAGACATAGACATAGATATGAGCTAAACAATAAATATAGAAATAGATTAGAAGAAAAGGGGCTTTTAATG
>JAAZMA010000184.1 GCA_012799055.1 Tissierellia bacterium | reverse complement strand
TATAAAAAAATAATTAACTCCATCTATCTCTCCAGGCCTAGGTTTTCTAGTGGTAGCAGATATAGAAAATATTAAATCTTGATTTCTTTCTAAAAGTGCTTTACAAACAGTCCCTTTCCCAGAGCCAGAGGGCCCAGATACAACTAATAAAAATCCTGTTGACATAATATCCCTCTTTCTATTTAATATCTATTTTATCTATTGTTTTATTATTTAATCTTTGTGCTACAGTTTCAGGTTGTACTGCTGAGAGTATAATATGATCACTATCAGTAACTATAACTGCTCTAGTTCTTCTTCCATAAGTAGCATCTATTAATATACCCTTATCCCTTGCTTCTTGCACCATTCTTTTTATAGGGGCAGAATCTGGACTAACAATGGCAATAATTCTATTGGCTGATACAATATTTCCAAATCCTATATTTATTAATTTTATAGACATATACTTTCCTCCTTATTGTTCTACATTTTATTATTCTACATTTTGAACTTGTTCCCGGGTCTTTTCTAATTCTGATTTAATATTTACAACACAATTCGATATAATTAAATCTTCTGATTTAGAACCAATGGTATTAATTTCTCTATTCATTTCTTGTAGTATAAAATCAAGCTTTCGTCCTACTGGCTCCCATTGATTTAAACTATCTAAAAATTGATTGCTATGGGATTTTAATCTAACTATTTCCTCATTAATATCAGATTTATCTGCATAAAAGGCAATTTCATAATTTAATCTATCTTCGTCTACGTTTATTTCTCTATCTAATAATTCATTAACTCGAGTCTTAAGTTTATCTCTATATTCTAATATGACCATTGGGGCCCTTTTCTCAATTACCAGTAAATTTTCTTCAATTTTATAAATCTGATTTTCCATATCTTTCTTTA
The DNA here is from genome assembly GCA_012799055.1 of Tissierellia bacterium. Lineage (GTDB taxonomy): Bacteria > Bacillota > Clostridia > Tissierellales > Tepidimicrobiaceae > JAAZMA01. The sequence continues at coordinate 35,850 of JAAZMA010000184.1, read as the reverse complement.
ATATTGCTCCTTCTTTTATTCTCATATCCACTACATTATCTAAAGCATCATCTAAACCAATTTTCAAACATTGCCAAATAACATCTTCTTCGCATTCCTTTTTTTCTTTTTTAATTATTTCAGGAAACATTAACATATGATGTAATTTTACCTCATCTTTAATATTTAATTCCTTCATCATTCTGTCTATTTCTAATTTATAAGATTTTGCCAAAGCCATATCAATTTTTATATCTAAATTAGAATCATTTAAATATTGTAAATCTATATATACTTCCACTCTTCCTCTTCTTATTTTATTTTTTATTACAGATTTAATCTTCTCTTCTAAATAATTAATATGTTTAGGCATTCTAACTACAATATCATTATATCTATGATTAACAGTTTTTATTTCTACAATAAAATTATAATCACTATTTCCACTTTCACCTCTCCCAAATCCTGTCATACTCTTTAGCATTCATTTCATCCTTTCTCCACTAACTATCTATCATAAATAATAATATCAAATTATTGTCTAGTGTCAATCTATTCTTTAAAACTAAAAATTAAATAGACTTTAGTATTACAATATTTTAACACTTTATTTCTCTAATCTCAACTATTCCTAAATTTTATTTAATACATTTGTATAAAATTTTTTAAATGATATAATTTTAGTATCAAATCTTTTGGAGGAATATATATGTCATTAGATGGAATAGTTGTAAATTCAATTGTAAAAGAATTAAATAGTAAACTTTTAGGAGGAAGAATTGATAAAATTTATCAACAGGAAAAAGATGAAATATTAATTAATATATATAATAAAGGTAATAATTACAAACTCCTTATATCTGCCAGCAGTAATAGTCCTAGAATACACCTTACAGATAGGGCTAAATCTAATCCCCTTAATCCCCCAATGTTTTGTATGCTACTTAGAAAACATTTAGCAGGGGGAAGAATATTAAACATAGAACAATTTTTAATGGATAGAATCATTTTTATAGATATTAGTTCTTTAGATGAGTTAGGTAGAGATTCAAAAAAAAGATTAATAGTCGAAATAATGGGTAGGCATTCAAATATTATATTAATAGATAAAAACAATCTAAAAATAATAGATTCTATAAAAAGAGTAAATTACGATATAAGTAGGGTTAGGCAAGTATTACCTGGATTAGAATATAAATATCCTGTAAGTAATAAAATAAATCCCTTAGATTTTAATGAAGAAGAATTTTATTCCTTATTAGAAAATTCTAATCTTAATATTCCAGTATTTAAATTTTTTTATACCAATTATATGGGGTTAAGCCCATTAATTGGAAAAGAAATTTGCTATAGAAGTAATGTAGAAATTAAAAGAACTATTGGTTCCTTAGAATTGGAAGATAAAAAAATATTATGTAATTCATTTAAAAAAATAATAGCCAAAATAGAAAAAAAAGATTTTACACCTGTATTAATAGAGAACAATTACAATAATAATTATCTTTCTTTTCATGCCCTAGATATTCAACAATTTGGGAGTGAAAATAAAATATATTTTCATTCTATTTCTCAAGTATTAAATAAATTTTATTATAAAAATGATCTAATAGATAGACTAAATCAAAAATCCCAATCTATGATTAAAGTCATAGAAACTAAATTAGAACGGTCTCAAAAAAAATTGGCTAAACAAAAATATGAGTTACTGGAAGCTAAAGATAGAGATAAGTATAAAATTTATGGAGATTTAATATCTGCAAATATATATAGTATTGAAAAAGGTAGTAGCCAAATAGAAGTGGAGAATTTTTATTCAGAAAATATGGAAAAAATTAAAATTCCATTGAACAAAAAATATTCAGCTGCTGAAAATGCTCAAAGATATTATAAAAAATATTCTAAATTAAAAAATGCCAGTTCTCTATTAGGAAAACAAATTCTAGAAACTCAAGATGAAATAAATTACTTAGAACAAGTGTTAAATAGTATTGATAATTGTGAAGAAATAGATGAATTAGAAGAAATAAGAGAAGAATTAATTAAAGAAGGATATTTAAAAAGCAATAGAAAAAATAAGAAAAAAACAATATCTAAAACTAAACCCCTTCATTATTTATCTCAAGATGGGTTTAATATATATGTGGGGAAAAACAACAGGCAAAATGATTATCTTACATTAAAATTTGCACATAGAGAAGATTTGTGGCTTCATGCTCAAAAAATCCCTGGTAGTCATGTAATTGTAAAAAGTGAAGGAGAATCTATTCCAGATACTACTTTGGAAGAAGCTGCTATTTTAGCAGCTTATTACAGCAAGGGGAAACACTCATCTAATGTAGCTGTAGATTATACCCATAAAAAAAATGTTAAAAAGCCTAAAGGTGCTAAAACTGGCATGGTTATTTATGAAAACTTCAGTACTATTTTTGTAAATCCTAGTATAGAAAAAATTCGAAAATTAAAAAAGGTAGAAAATTAACCCTACCTTTTTTCTTTAATAACTACCTGATCTATTTTATCTACTTCCTTAAAATTAACCTCTACTATTTCGCTTTTAGACGTGGGTACATTTTTTCCTATATAATCTGGTCTTATGGGAAGTTCTCTATGACCCCTGTCTATAAGTACTGCCAATTGTACTTTAGAGGGTCTGCCCATATCTATTAAAGCATCTAATGCAGCTCTAACTGTTCTACCAGTAAATATTACATCATCAACTAATACAATTATTTTATTATTTATGTCCTTTTGCAATTTTTTGTCTTTTACTAAAGGGTCCTTATAAATCTCAGTTAAATCATCTCTGTACAAAGTAATGTCAAGAGATAAAACTGGTAGCCTTTCCCCTTCAATTTCATGTATTTTATCAGCTAGTCTATTGGCAAAAGGCAATCCCCTAGTTTCAATACCTACTAAAATTATTTCTTCTATGCCCTTGTTTCTTTCAATAATTTCATTGGCAATCCTCGTAATAGCTCTTTGAATAGCCTTTTCATCTAAAATAATCGCTTTTGTTTTCAAAATCCTCACCTACCTATTTCTTTTTTCAAGTAATTCAATAATATTTAAAAACTCATCTGGTAATTGAGATTCAAATTCCATATATTTTCCATTTCTAGGATGATAAAAGCCAATGGCTTTAGCATGAAGTAGCTGACTAGTAATATTAAATTCGTTTTTCCTTTTGGAATATATCATATCTCCTACTATTGGATGATTTAAATAAGCCATATGTACCCTAATTTGATGAGTTCTTCCAGTTTGTAAATGTAGTTCTAATAAACTATAATCCCTAAATTCTCTTAAAACTTTATAAATAGTTATGGCATCCTTACTGTTTTCATATACTACAGCCATTTTCTTTCTATCTATTGGATGTCTGCCTATGGGAGCATTGACAGTAGCTTCCTTTAATTGTAATTGGCCATAAACTAAAGCTATATACATTCTTTTTACTTTTCGCCTTTTAAATTGTTCTACTAAAACTTCATAAGACTTTTGGTTTTTTGCAATTACCAGTACTCCTGACGTGTCCTTATCTAGTCTATGGACTATTCCAGGCCTTGTAATATCTCCAACAGAAGATATACTATTATTATAATAGATTAAACCATTTACTAAGGTATTTGTAGTATTACTTGGAGCAGGATGGGTAACCATACCCTTAGGTTTATTTACAACTAATATATCCCTATCCTCAAATATTATATCTAAAGGTATATTTTCTGGAATTATTTCTAATTCTTTTGGTTTTGGCAATTTAATAGTTATTAAATCTCCTTCTCTAGCTAAATACCTTGGTTTAGTTTTTTCCCCATTAACTGTAATTAATCCATCCTTAATCAATTTACTTATATAAGTTCTAGATACATCTATTAATTTTTTAGATAAAAAATAATCTAATCTTTCATTATAATTTTTATCTACATAAAACTCTATTAAATCCATTGTTACCTCCTAAATCCTATATCTATTAAAGGACACCATAATTACAATTAAGAAAGTTCCCACTACAATAAACATATCTGCAATATTAAATACGGGAAAATCATAGCTATTTCCAATTTTTACACTAATAAAATCTATTACATAAGATAGTCTAATTCTATCAATAAAATTACCAATAGTTCCTCCCATTAGCATAGACAAAGCTATATTCATAGTCTTATTAAATTGGGATGAATACCTTACAAAAATAACAATTATACCAACAATAACTATAGCAGTAGTTAAAATAAAAAAAATCCTTTTATTTTGCAGTATACCAAAGGCTGCACCATAATTTTCAATATATTCTAATTGAAAGAAGTTTTTTATTAAAACATATGGTTTTTCAGCCTTTAAATGCTTAACAGCTGCATATTTACTAATTTGGTCTAATGCTACAATTAACAATACAATTAATAGATGCAATTTATCTCCTCCCTTATATTCAATCATATTAGTATTTTATATGAAAACTGAAGATATTACAACAATGCAATTATATTAAAATAAAGGTGGCAATTAAAAATTCTATTTGCCACCTATTTGTTATTTTGAGTTTTATTAAAATAGTCTTGTGAAATTTTTTCTACATCTTCTACTATCCCAATTTCTTCCTCATCGAATACCCCAATATCATCACCTGTGCCAAAAGAAGGATCCTTCTCTATTTGATTATATCTTGCTACTGCCTGATAGCTATCTTCTCTATCAAATAAAATTCCTTCTTTTATATTTTTTTTATGACTTGCTACAACATCCTCTTCTTCAGGTCTAAAACTCCTCTTTTTTTCTAAGGGGATTTTTTCTTTAGAACAATTAATACAAAGTTTTAAATAAGGAATTAATTTTAATCTTTCTTCATCTATTTTGTTTCCACAGTTTGTACAAACTCCATACTTCCCAAGTATTAAATCCCTTGTAGATGATTCTATTTCATATAAAGTATCCTCTAATTTATTTATTAAACCTTTGTCTTGTTCCATCATAAACATTTCAGTTCCTAAATCAGCAGGATGATTATCATATGAAGATAATTCAATAGAATATTCTTTTATAAATCCCCCTTCATCAGGATTTTTCATTTTCTCAAGTAAATTTACAATTTTCTCTTTTTCCACTATTAATTTTTCTTTAAAAAAATCTATTTTTTCTTTGTCCATTTTATCCCTCCAAATTTTATAGATAGTAATTTAAATTTAATTTACCCATATAAGATATTATAATACTATGTATTTTTATCAATTATGATAAGATTAGTTATGATAATACTTTTCTAAAAAATCCTTTTACCTTATATTTAATTAGGTAAAAGGATTTTACTATTTTTAGTTATTTATTTCTAAAAGTAATTCTTTAAACTCATTAAAGTTTAAAGACTGCTGCCCATCAGATAAGGCTTCCTCAGGATTTGGGTGAACCTCTATCATAACGCCATCTGCTTCTAAAGCTAAGGCTGCTTTTGTAGCTGGAAGTATTAATTCCCTTCTTCCAGTCCCATGACTAGGATCAACTATAATTGGATAATTGGTTTTTTCTTTAATTATTGGAACACTCATTAAGTCTAACATATTTCTAGTATAATTATCAAAACTTCTAATGCCTCTTTCACAAAATATAATATTATTATTTCCACCTATTTCTATATATTCAGCTGCTTTTATCCACTCTTCTATAGTGGCACTCATACCTCTTTTTAGTAATATAGGCTTATCTATTTTCCCCATTTCTTTTAATAGACTATAATTGTACATATTTCTAGAGCCTATTTGAAAAATATCAATATAATCATGGAAAATTTCAATATCTCTTGGATCCATTATTTCAGATATTATTTTAAAATTATACTTTTCTTTAATTTTTTTTAATATTTCAATACCTTCAATTCCCAATCCTTGAAAAGACTTAGGATCTGTTCTAGGTTTAAATGCTCCACCTCTAAGAATTTTAATTCCAAGCTTATATAAAAATGCTCCAATTTCATCTATTTGTTCTAGGTTTTCAACTGCACAGGGACCTGCAATGAATATAAATTCTTCTCCTCCAATATATAAATCTTCATCTATTTTAATTTTGTTTTCCATAAATATACTCCCATTATTTGGGATAATCTCCTCCCTTTTTTTAATATTTACATAATAATTAAAATTAGGGGCTAAGCCCCTAAATCATCTATACCTTCTTTAAAATCCTTATCTATTTCAACAATATCTTCAGTTTCTAGATTTTCTTCACTTTCCTGTTTTTCCCTTTTATCTAAAGAGCTTTCCTCAATTAGAGAATAGAATTCATCTATAGTAATAATTTGCGATTCTAAAAAGGATTTATACCGCGTTTTAAATATAAATATTTCCCTTTGAAGATATTCATACTCCTCCTTAATATTTTTAACCTTATCATTGGCCTCAATAAGTAATTCCTTAGCCATAATCTCCGCATCTTCAACTATGTTTTCTGCCTTTTGTTTAGCAGTCAGAATAACATCATCAGCTGTATTTTGAGCAACAATAAGAGTATCTTTTAAGGTTTCTTCCAAATTATTATAATGTTTTATTTGTTCATTTAGCACAAGTATTTTATCTTTTAACTCTATGTTTTCTTTGTATAATCTCTCATAATCTTCAACAATTTCATCTAAAAAATAATCTACTTCTGCCTCTTTATACCCTCTAAAAGACTTTTTAAATTGTTTATTTTGAATATCAAGAGGTGTAATCACATTGTTCACTCCATTTATTTTAGTAGTTTAATATTAATCCTTAATCTGTCCTTTTTAGTTTTTCCAAGTATTAAATAAAGGACAAATCTTCCATATCCCCTTGCTGAAACCATATCTCCCTCTTCTATTTCTTTATGGGTCTTGGTGATTTTTTCCCAGTTCACTTTAACAAATCCTTGTTCTATAAGTTTTTGACTTTCATTTCTAGATATGTTTAATACACTGGAAATTATACCATCAAGTCTAAGGGAAGATACTGTAGTAATTATTTCTTTATATTTTACTTCTACGGGAATTAACGTATCTGCTGAAATTTCCTTTATTTTAACATTTTCCCTTCCAACTTTTTTAAGACTAATTAATATAAAATCTGATATTTCTTTTTTTACAATTATTTGAGCATAACTCCCATGTATTAAAATATCCCCTATTTTCTCTCTATTTATTCCTAAGCCAAGGATACTACCTAAAAAATCCCTATGGGTAAAATTGCTAACATAATCATAAATCATCAAAAAATTTAAATCTATATCCTCTGGACTTAATATATAATAATGGGGGTATATAGCTATTATCTTTCTTTCAGAATTTTTAAGCCCTCCAAATTCACTATAAGCTATATTGTCAATTTGATTTAATATAGTTAATGAAACACGTCTTTCATATGGGTCTAAAAAATCTGTATATTGAACAATATGTTTGTTTAAAACAATTTCAATTTTATCTAATAATCTTCTAATATTATTAATTTGTTCTTTGTCGTGAATATTTGCTATGTATTTTTCCCTATTTAATTTCACTAATATCACCACTAAATAATAATAGATTTAAGAATACTAGAAATTAGTCTTAACGCAAAAATGGCCAACACTGGCGAAAAATCAAACATACCAGTATCAATTCCTAATTTGTAAATTAATTCCCTTGCTGGATGTAATATAGGTTCTGTTAATTCATAAATTACTCGTCCTATTGGATGATATGGTCCTATTCTCAAAAAAGAAAATATTATCCTAATAAAAATCAATACTTCAATAATGTAAAAAAAATAGTCAATTGCCTTATATAATGTTATCATTTTTATACCTCATATCCTTTACCAATTAAAAACTCCTTTGTTTTTAAGCTCATCTCTAATATTCCCATCTATTTCCACATTACTTGGTGCAAGAATAAATATGTCTTTAGTTACTTTTTGGATATTTCCTTCTAAAGAGTATAATCCTCCATTAATAAAATCAAATATTTGTCTTTTAATATTAGGTTCTAATTGTTCTAAATTTACTACAACAGTTTTACGAATTTTTAAATCGTCAACAATTTTAGGTGCATCTTCGTAACTTAAAGGTTCATGTACTACTAATTTCATATTACCAGCAGTATGAATATTAACTACATTGTTATTTAGCCTTTTTGTTCTAGTATTTGCAGGTAATTCTTCTAATTCATATTCATCATAGTATTCATATTCATCATCCAAATCTAAATCATCAATTCCAATAAAATATTTTAACTTATCCATAAATCCTGACATTTTATCCCTCCTAATAATTTCTTTTTCCAAATAAACCAGTACCAATTCTAATCATATTGGCACCTTCCTCAATGGCAATTGTATAATCATTAGTCATTCCCATTGATAGTATTTCCATATCTACATGTTTGTAATCCTTAGCTTTAATAGTACTACTTAATTCTCTCAAGTCTCTAAAAACCCATCTAATATCTTCTGGGTTTTCAACATAAGGTGCAATAGTCATTAAACCTTTTACTTTAATATTATGGTATTTAGATATTTTCTCTATAAAAGGGATTACATTATCAACTTTTAAGCCATGTTTACTTTCTTCTTCAGCTACATTGACTTGGATTAAAGTATTAATTATTAAATCATTCATCTTAGCCCTTTTGTTTAATTCTTTTGCTAAAGACATCCTATCTAAGGAATGAATTAATTCAACTTTGTCAATAATATATTTTACTTTATTAGATTGTAAATGACCAATCATGTGATAATTTGCTTTGTCACCTATAATATCATACTTTTTTGTCAATTCTTGAACTCTATTTTCTCCAATATTTTTTATTCCTATGGAAATGGCTTCATTAATTTGCTCTACATCAACAGTTTTAGTTACTCCAATTATTTCAATTTTTTCGTCTTTTCTGCCTGATTTTTCCAAGGATTTTTCTATGTTTTTTTCTATAATAGATAAATTATCTAAAATACTAATTTTGTTTCCCTCCCTGATGTTAATAGATAATCATTCCTTCTTTAATATTTTTTGTATTTAACAATATTTCATCAAATGTGGTAATGGTTTTAACAGGCTTATTTTCTCCTTTTATTGTTATAAAATTATTGTCTCCACTATTTACATAGGTAAACTTGTCCTCTTCTTTTATAATCTCCACTGGCTTAAATTTAACAATGCCAGAGATATCTTTTATATATACTCCTTTTATACCATCTTTTTCAACTATGGACTTAGTGGGAATTTTATACCCATTATATTTATATTTAATTATATCAAAATCTACAAACCTTTCATCATAAATTTTATGAAAACCAGTATTAAATTTGCATAAAATTGTTCCTTTATTACCATCTTTATTTATTTTAATAATTTTACCTTTAAATTCTTCATTTAATTTTTCATTACTTAATAGAATATTATCTCCTTCTTCATATACATTGATTTTCTTAAAATCTTCAATTTTTAAAATGGCATACCACTGAAAATTGTCTATTATTTTAAAAACAGCTTCACCACTTTTAACATTTTCACCATTTTCTCTAGTATAGGAGTTAGTACTTTCAATTTTAAAATCTGAATAAGTATATTCATCTTTATTGTGAAAAGAAAAAATTTCTTCATACCCATCTATTTTATATGATACAATACCTGATTCATTGGTATAATAATTAAGGGCATTATTATTTAATTGTTTGTTTAAGGCCTCTTTTTTCTTTTGTAAACTTTCTATGCTTGTATTAATTAAATGATTTTCACCTGATATATCTTGTTGTTTCCCATAGAGTAATGCTAATTTCTCCTTTAGGATCTCTATCTCATTATATTTACCTGTATTTATTTTTTCCTGTATTTCATATATTAAATTATCTAAACTATTCTCTAATTTTTCACCATCGCCTTTAACAATATCTTTTTCTTTTTCAACTAATTTTAAGGCTTGGATTTTCTCTTCTAATTCCTTAAGCTCTTGCTGAACATTGGAACCTTCCCCTACTAATTGAATTTTACAAACTTCGGAGCCCTTAGATACTCTATTCCCTTCAGGATTAATAATTTCTAAATAACCATTCGCTTCTGCCTTATATAAGTTTTCTTTCTTTAGAATAATTGCCTTAGTCTCAGCTTTATCTTCTACTATAAGGCTTTCTGGTAAAACCACTTTAAATGCCATTGCAAATAAGGATGGTACAGCCCTAAAGAATATATACCCAAATATGAAAATTATAAGAATAATTCGCCCCAAATTTTTATTTCCTTTTTTCTTTCTACCTTCTTTTCGGGACACTTAAATCCCCCTTATCAATATAGTATTAATACAATATTCTACATAAAACTTAAAAATCCTTTTTTATTTTTATATATTAAAAAATTTTCCATATTTACTTATAACTTTTAATTTAAAAATATTATCTATATTGAATTTTTTTATTTCATCACTATGGGTTACCATTAATATAGATCTTTCTTGTTTAATAGCACCTATTAAAATACCTTCAAATCTATCTTTTGCCAGTGTTACAATTCTAATTTCATCACCAGATTTAACCCTAGTGCCATCTAAAATAAATTCTTTCATATCAGCTGCCTTTAAATGGTCTTCTGTTACAGATTTTTTATTAATAACAATAATATTGTTTTTTAAATATAATTTTTCTTTTAATACAACTAATATATAGCCTATAATATTAATAATCAAGGCTACAATCAAAATCGTTTTTATATGATAAATCAAATAAAATCTACCTCCATATAATGTGTAAACTTATATTTAGTATATCATATCTTAAGCTTTGACGAAACTAGATTTCTTATTTTTAATAAAATCCCTAATTGTTTTATTGCTTTTATAATTTTTTATGCTATAATATTAATTGTCATAATAAATATCGGGATGTGGCGCAGTTTGGTAGCGCACTAGTATGGGGTACTAGGGGCCGGGGGTTCAAATCCTCTCATCCCGACCAAATTAAAAAAGTAGAAGATTAATCTTCTACTTTTTGTTTTTTATTTTATTATATAATAATACAAATTAACCCACCATTGCCATCATTTATTATTCTTTCTAAAGCTCTTCTCATTTTATGTCTTGCATCTTCTGGCATTGAATTTAATTTTCCCTGTAATTGTTCATTAACTAAATCATAAAGGGATTTTCCAAATAAATTAGATTGCCAAATTTTTGACGGATCTTCTTCAAATTCATCTAGGAAATATTTTACAAGTTCCTCAGACTGCTTTTCTGTACCAATTAAAGGAGATACCTCCGTAGTAATATCACAGCGCAACAAATGGAGAGATGGGGCACGGGCTTTCAATTTTACTCCAAATTTGTTACCCTGTCTGTATATTTCTGGTTCTGCTAATTCTAATTCCTCTAAACTAGGACTTACTAAACCATAACCTATTTCACTAGCATCTAATAGGGCAGCTTCAATTTTATCGTACTCCCTTTTAGTTTGAGATAATTTATTAATTAAACTTAATATTTGATAATCTCCTTCTATATTAAATCCTGTCATTTCCTTAATTACATTGTAAAAAAGTTCATCATCTACTACTAATTCTACATTAACTGTTCCTTCTCCTAAATTTATTTCTTTAACATTTACTAATTGGATTATTTCTAATTCATTTAATACTTTTAATGAATTATCTACTTGATTTAATTTTTGAAGTGTTTGAATAGATTCTTTAATAGATTCAAAAAGCCTATCTTTTATCCAATGAGTTCTAGGCAATCCTTCTATCCAACCAGGCAAATTAATGGAAATTTCTTTAACTGGGAATTCAAATAATATTTTTTCAAAAATCTTTTCCACATCTTCAATCCCCATATTTAAACAATCTACTATAATTACAGATACTTTGTATTTTTCCTCTAAACTTTCTCTTAAGGCTATAGTACTATCTAAATTTGGATGTTTTGTATTAAGCACTATTACAAAAGGCTTATCTAATTCTTTTAATTCATTTATTACCCTTTCTTCTGCTTTAATATAATTAGATCTATCAATATCTGTTATAGAACCATCTGTAGTTACAACAATCCCTATAGTTGAATGGTCTGTAATTACTTTTCTAGTACCTATTTCTGCCGCTTCTTCAAAGGGTATTTCTTTTTCATACCAAGGCGTAGTAACCATTCTAGGTATATCTTCTTCAATATGTCCCAATGCTCCTTTAACTAAATAACCTACACAGTCCACCATTCTTACTTTAAACTTTAAATTTTCTTTCAATAATAATTCCACTGCTTCATTAGGCACAAATTTTGGTTCTGTAGTCATTATGGTCTTCCCTGCACCACTTAAAGGCAGTTCATCCTTTGCTCTTTCTTTTTTATATTTGTTTTCAATATTAGGTAATACTAAAAGTTCCATAAATCTTTTAATAAAAGTTGATTTTCCAGTTCTCACAGGACCTACTACACCAGCATATATATCTCCTTGGGTTCTTACCGCTATGTCATTGTATATATCAAACCCTTCCATATCTTCCCCCCCTATACAAATGTTTTAAAAAATATTTAACATTATATATATATGTAATAAAGGGGTAAATATGACAGGCCATAAAAACTTTTATTAATATATTTAATTAGTCTTCAATATATCTTCTATTTCTGGTTTTTTGTCTCTTAACATTAAATTATAAACAGATTCCCTTACATCTTCCCCATTATATAGTACATTATAAATTTCATTTGTTATAGGCATAACTACATTATTCTTTTTTGCCAATTCATAGGCAGATTTAGTAGTTTTTATGCCCTCTACTACCATGCCTACGTTTTTTGTAGCCTCATCTAAACTTTGTCCTTGTCCAATTAATATTCCAGCCCTTCTATTTCTACTAAGCATACTAGTACAAGTTACAATTAAATCACCTATACCTGATAAACCTGAAAAAGTTTTAGAATTTGCACCTAATTTTTCTCCAAGCCTACCCATTTCAATAATACCCCTTGTCATAAGAGCTGCTTTGGTATTGTCTCCATATCCTAAGCCATCAGATATACCAGCACCTAATGCTATAACATTTTTTAATGAACCTCCTAATTCCACTCCTACAACATCTGGATTAGTGTAAACTCTAAAATATGGTGACATAAAAATATCTTGTACATATTTTGCTATATTTTTATTATTAGAGGCTGAAACAACAGTAGTAGGAATATTTCTAGCCACTTCTTCTGCATGAGATGGCCCAGATAATACTGCATATGGATTATTAGGAAGAATTTCTTTAACAATTTCCGAAATCCTAAGTAAAGTATCATTTTCAATACCCTTAGCCACATTAACTATTATCTGCTCCTTATTAAAATCCTTTTTACCTTCATTTAAGCTATCTCTAATTCCATGGGAAGCTACTGCAAGCACTATTAATTCTTTATTATAAATAACCTTGGAAATATCGTTTGTTATACCTATTTCATCTGGAATAATAACACCAGGCAAATATTTTTTATTCTCTCTTAATTCTTTCATTTGTCTTAATTGAAGCTCATCCCTTACCCAGATATGTACTTCATTATTTTTGTTCCCTAAGAGAATTGCCAATGCAGTCCCCCAACTGCCTCCTCCAAGTATACCTATTTTTGCCACTTAAACTTCACCTACCCTTTATTTTACCCTTTCTCCAATTTTAAACTCTTTTCCATTTACTAATCTTTTAATATTAGATCTATGTCTATATACTGCCATAATAGCTAAAATTAATGTAGTAATAAAATATTCCTTATTAAAAGGCCTTTTCATAATAGAACCAATAATAGGAACTAAGCTGGCTGCAGTAATAGATCCTAAAGAGACGTATCTAAATTTTGCTATTATTAATATTCCAATAATAATACATACAATAGCAGTAGGCCAATGTAAAGATAGCATAACTCCTATAGATGTAGCTATACCTTTTCCTCCTTTAAATCCTAAAATTATAGGATAATTATGGCCTAATACTACAAATATTCCAGCTATTAATTTCCCATTATAGTCTAAAAACTTTCCTCCAATATAAACTGCCAATACCCCTTTTAAAACATCTAATATAAAAGCTAATATACCAATTTTTTTTCCAAAAACCCTTAAGGCATTAGTAGCCCCTGCATTTTTACTTCCATATTCTCTAACATCTTCTTTTTTAAACATTTTACCTAAAATATAGGCTGCAGAAAAGTTTCCAATTAAATAAGAAGCTAAGGCTATTATAAGTGGAATTCTCAAATTAATCACCCTTTTCTCTAAATTCCAATCTAATAGGCACTCCTTCAAAACCAAAGTATTGCCTAATTTGATTTTCCAGGTATCTTTCATAGGAAAAATGCATAAGTTCTCTTTTATTAATAAAAATTACAAATTTAGGTGGTCTAGTTGCTACTTGAGTCCCATAGTAAATTTTTAATCTATTTCCTTTATCAGATGGTGGTTGATTTAAAATTACTGCTTCATTAATTATATCATTTAGTACTCCAGTACTAATTCTTAAATCATAATTATTATTTACTACCTTTAGTAATTCAAATAATCTACTTACCCTTCTCCCAGTCTTTGCAGAAATAAATATAATAGGAGCATAGGGTACAAATCCCAATTTATTCCTAATATCCCTTTCCATATCTCTAGAGGTATTGGTTTCCTTTTCTACAATATCCCACTTATTAACAGCAATTATCATCCCTTTTCCTTGTTCATGGGCATATCCAGCAATTTTTGTATCCTGTTCTGTTATACCTTCTGTTCCATCAATCATTAATATACATATATCTGATCTATCTACTGCTGCTAATGTACGAACTACACTATAACGTTCTATATTTTCATAAATACTTCTTTTTCTCCTTAATCCTGCAGTATCTATAAACAAATATTCATCTTCTCCATAGGTAAAATAAGTATCTATTGCATCCCTCGTGGTGCCAGGAATATTTGTAACTATTACTCTATCTTCCCCTAAAATATTATTTATTAAAGAAGACTTTCCTACATTTGGTTTTCCAATAACCGCAACTTTTATTATGTCCTCATTGTAATCTGTATCTTTATGTTCAGGAAAATGCAAAATTACTTCATCTAGTAAATCTCCTATACCTAAACCCTGTTCTGCAGAAATGAGTATTGGATCACCTATACCTAATTCGTAAAATTCGAAAATTTTATCAGAACTCTTTTTAGAGTCAATTTTATTACATACTAAAAGTACTTCTTTCCCAGATTTTCTAAGTATATTGGCTATATCCCTATCAGTAGATGTAAGCCCATCAATTCCATCTACTACAAAAAGTATAACATCAGCAGTTTCAATGGCAATCTCAGCCTGTCTTCTAATATTTAGGGTTATTATTTCTTCAGATTCTGGTTCTAATCCTCCTGTGTCAATTAATGTAAAGTATTTATTAAGCCATTCTGCTTCTGTATAAATTCTATCCCTAGTAACTCCAGGTGTATCTTCAGTTATGGCAATTCTTCTTCCTGCTATTCTATTAAATAAAGTTGATTTTCCAACATTAGGTCTTCCTACAATACAAACAACTGGTCTTTCCATTATATCACCTACACTTTTCTAAATAAATTGATAAATTCTTTTCCTGATACCTCTACTGGTATTACTTTAACTTTTAATTTATCTTCTATATCTTTTATATTCAAATCATCTAAAAAAACCTCAGTATCTTTTCTTAGCATAGACTTTGGTATTATAATCCCATCTATGCCATCTATATCTTTTAATTGAGCTATTAAATCCCCACCTGTAATTAATCCTGATACGGTAATAGTTTCTCCAAAGAATTCATTATTAATTGCTATTACATTTAGTTTTAAACCTTTAAATTTTTTCATTATTTTATTGGCAACCTCTACCATAAATTCTTTAGCCAATGTCCCAGTAGCTATTATATAATTTTTGTTTAAATAAGGATTTTCATTAATATACGCCAGTTCCTTATTAATTTCATATTCAAAGGCCTTTATTAATCCAACTCCATTTTCCAATTGTGGAAAACCTTCATATTCTTCATAATTAGGTAAAGGATAATCTGCCATAAGATAAAACTCATCTGAAGGAAAAGCAAATCTAGTTCCTAATGTTTTAAGAAAATATTTCTGTTTATTTATTATAAATTTTAAAAAAATTCTAGATTCTAATTTACTAAAAACCCGTATATTAGGAAGGCCTTCTCTATATTTAGTTAAACCTACTGGTACTATAGCCACAGATTTAACACTGGGATAAAGACTGGATAAATCCATTAATGTTCTTTCCAATTCCTTTCCATCGTTTATATTAGGGACTAATACTATTTGACAATTAATCTCTAATCCTGCCTCTTTAAATTTCTTTAATATATGAAATATCTTACCAGCATTTTTGTTGTTTAACATTTTTATTCTTAATTCAGGATTGGTTGTGTGTACTGATACATTAATAGGACTTATTCTATAGGCAATAATTCTTTCTATTTCCTCATCACTCATATTAGTTAAAGTAATAAAATTACCTTGTAAAAATGATAATCTAGAATCATCATCTTTAAAATATAATGTCTCCCTCATATTTTTAGGTAATTGATCAATAAAACAAAATATACATTTGTTTCTACAAGATTTAGCCCTATCAATTAATGGATTTGTAAACTCTATTCCTAAATCTTCATCAAATTCCTTTTCAATTTCTAATATCCAAATCTCACCATTAGGTTTTTCTATTTCCACTTCCACATATTCATCAGAAATTAAAAATTTGTAATCTATTATATCTTTAACTTCTTTTCCATTAATAGATAATAAAATATCGCCTTTTTCTATTTTTAATTCATAAGCTATACTATCTTCTTTTACATTTTCTATAATATTTCTGTTATCATTTATATTTTTTAATTCCATATAGTATCCTCTCTAATTCTATTTTCCCTTTATACTATTATAGCAAAATTAATGGAAAATTGATATATTAATTAAATAAGCCTACAGACTAGTGTAGGCTAATTCATTTAGTATAAAGGAAATCTTTTACATAAATCTAAAGTTCTATTTCTCAATTCTTCTCTATTATTATTTTCATCTAATGCTAAATCCATAATCTCAGCAATTTCTTTCATTTCTTTTTCCTTCATTCCCCTTGTAGTTATGGCAGGAGTTCCAATCCTAATTCCCGATGTAATAAATGGACTTTCTGGATCAAAGGGAATGGTGTTTTTATTAGTAGTTATATTTACAGCTTCTAGCAATTCTTCAGCTTTCTTTCCAGTTAATCCTTTATTTCTTACATCTAATAAAATTAAGTGATTATCTGTACCATTAGACACAAGTCTAAAACCTTTTTCCTTTAAAGCTTCTGCTAATGCGTTGGCATTATTAATAATTTGTTTTTGATATTCTTTAAAATCATCTTGTAAAGCTTCACCAAAGCTAACTGCTTTTGCAGCAATTACATGCATTAAAGGTCCTCCTTGAATCCCAGGAAATATGGCCTTATCAATTGCTTTACCATATTTTTCTTTACAAAGGATAGCTCCTCCCCTAGGACCTCTTAAAGTTTTATGAGTTGTAGTGGTTACAAAATCTGCATAGGGAACTGGATTTGGATGAAGTCCTGCTGCCACAAGCCCTGCTATATGAGCCATATCTACCATTAGATAAGCATCTACTTCATCAGCTATTTCCCTAAATTTCTGAAAATCAATTATCCTTGGATAGGCACTAGCACCTGCCACAATCATTTTTGGCTTTTCTTCTATAGCAATTTTCCTTACCTCATCATAATCAATTGTTTCTGTCTCCTTATCTACCCCATAGGCTATAAAATTATAATAGGTTCCTGAAATATTAACAGGACTACCATGGGTTAGATGCCCACCTTGGGACAAATTCATTCCCAATACTTTGTCCCCTGGCTTAAGTACTGCAAAATACACTCCTAAATTAGCATTAGAACCAGAATGAGGTTGGACATTGGCATGTTCTGCTCCAAATAATTTTTTTAATCGTTCTATAGCTATGTTTTCTGCCATATCTACAAATTCACAACCACCATAATATCTTTTGCCTGGATAACCTTCTGCATATTTATTAGTTAATTGACTGCCCATAGCTTCCATAACTTGAGGTGTTACAAAATTTTCTGAGGCTATTAATTCTAAATGTTCTCTTTGCCTATTTGTTTCCATTTCTATTATTTCCATTATTTCAGGATCTTTATTGCGTAAGTTTGTAAAATCCATTTATTAAAACCTCCTTATTTGATATAATATAGAACAAGAATATTTTTCTTACAAATTCATTATACATTTATTGTTAAGCATTTACAACTAAATAATATTTATGAGGTGATTTTAATGGATTTAGTTGAAAAAGATAGAAATAAAGCAAAAAAACTTCTTTTATTAGCTGCTTTAACTGGTAAAACCATGTTAAGAAATGGTGCAGAAACTTATAGAGTAGAAGACACTATAGAGAGAATATGTAAATCAAGACTAGGTATAAAATATGCCGACGCCTTTGTAACTCCTACTGGCATTTTTGTGTCTTTAGAATATAAAGACGAAATGCTATCCTATCTTATTAGAATTAAATCCATTAAAATTGATTTAAATAAGATTGATTTAGTAAATGAATTTTCTAGAGAGTTTGTAAACTCTAATACTCCAATAGATAAAGGTCTGGAAAAATTAAGGGCAATAAATAATATACAAGGTTATAATAAAAGCACAAAAAATCTATTTGGTGCTCTTGCTTGTTCCTTTTTTGCTTTACTCTTTGGTGGAAGTTTTTCAGATTTTATTTCCACATATTTAGTAAGTTTAGCAGTATTATTTACAATAAGTAAAATTAGCCAATATAAAATGACTTTTTTTATTAACAATATTATAGGTGCATCAATTGCATCTATTTTATCTATATTAACAGTAAATATTGGAATTGGTCACAATATGGACACTATTATTATAGGTTCCATTATGTCCTTAGTGCCTGGTGTTCCCATTACCAATGCTTTAAGAGACACCATATCTGGAGATTTTATATCTGGATTATCTAGAGGTATGGAGGCTGTTTTTTCAGCTTTGGCCATTGCCTTTGGAGTAGGAATAGTATTAAATATCTACTATAGGGGGCTGTTACAATGAATGTTTTAAAATTATTTTTATTTTCTTATTTGTCCACTATTGGTTTTGCAGTTTTATTTGGTATACCGAAAAATTCCATAATAAAATCAGGTTTTGTAGGTGCCTTTGGATGGATTGCTTTTTATTTTACATCTAAATATTTAGATAGTAATATAGTTGGAACTTTTTTTGCCTCTATAGTAGTGGGAATTTTAGGTGAATTATTTGCAAGACATTTTAAAAAGCCAGCAACAGTATACATTATTCCTGGAATTGTTCCATTAGTACCTGGTGCTGGCATGTATTATACTATGTTAGCATTAGTTAGAAAGGATTTTTTATTAGCTGCAAATAAGGGAACTGAAACTTTTTTTATAGCGGCTGCTATCTCTATAGGGATAATAATATCCACATCCCTATCTAGATCTATAAATAGAGTTAAAAATAAAACTTAATTTTGTTTAGTATATTTTACCATAGTTTCTACTAAACTATCTAGGGTTTCATCGCCAGCATCTCCATCTAAATATAATTTTAGACAATCTTTCATATGATTTTCTAGTATAAGGCCTCCAACTGAATTCATGGCAGAACGGACAGCTGAAATTTGAATTAATATGTCTCCACAACACTTCCCTTCTTCCACCATTTTTTGAATGCCTTTAACCTGTCCTTCTATTCTTCTTAGTCTTTTTATAATGGCTTCATTTTCATTAGTTTTAAAGGTCAATCTTATTTCCCCTCTCTATTTAATCTAATATTTTTACTATTTCTAATGCATTTTCATTTTTCTTCTGTATAGAAGAATCAACTTTTTTTACTATTAAAAATGAAAAGATTAAAAAAATTAAACCACTTAGAAACCCATAAGCTTCATAATTAACTACTCCTTTAGATTTAAATAAACCCATTCCCAATACAATACCAAGTATTAGCATTGCAAAGGGAATCATATATACAATTAAAGCATATTTTATTATCTTATTAGCCTTACCTTTTATTTCTACATAATCTCCTTCTTTAGCTTCAATAGAGTTTTTTAGAGAAACTATAATACTAGGAGCATTACACCCCCCACCACAACTGCTACAACCGCCACCACACCCTGAAATCCTTCTAACCTCTACTTCAGCCATATCATCAAAGGTTCTCCTTACATAACCTATTTGTTCCAAATTATTCACCTCCAACAGTTATATCTTTTATAACTTCCGAAGCAATTATTAAACCGCAAACAGAAGGCACATAAGCTACAGACCCTGGTACAGACTTCCTAAGACCTTCAATTTCTTTATTAGTTTTAATAGGTTTCTCTTTAGACCAAACTACTTTTAATTTATCAATACCTTTTCTCCTTAATTCTCTTCTCATTATTTTAGCTAAGGGACATGTATGCGTTTCATATATATCACTTATTTGAAACATAGTTGGATCTAATTTGTTTCCTGCTCCCATAGAAGATATTATTGGAATATTCATATTTTTACAGTTTTCTATTAAGTTAATTTTAGAAGAAACCATATCTATAGCATCTATTACATAATCATAATCCCTATTTAATAAATAATTGTTCTTTTCAGTATATATTTCATCGTAAATTTCAATATTCATTTTGGGATTAATACTTAGGAGTCTATTTTTCATTGCAACTACCTTTTTGTGCCCAATGGTTTTAAAATTAGCATGTATTTGTCTATTTAAATTAGATATATCTATTATATCATAATCTACTAATACAATAGAACCTAAACCAGATCTCCCTAAAGCTTCAGCAGCAAAAGAGCCCACACCTCCAATGCCAAAAACTGCAACTTTAGCATTATTTAATTTTATCATATTCTCTTTCCCCAACAAAGATTGGGTTCTTGAAAATTGTTCCAACATTTTTTCTCCTCAATATTATTATTTTTCTATATCTAAACTAATATGAATTTCTTTTAATTGTTCATCTGAAATATTAGTTGGTGCTCCAGTTAATAAACAAGTTGCAGATTGAGTTTTTGGAAATGCAATTACATCTCTAATATTTTGGCTGCCTGTTAATAACATAATTAGTCTATCAAAGCCATAGGCAATACCCCCATGAGGTGGAGTACCATATTTAAAAGCATCTAATAAGAAACCAAATTTATCTTGTGCTTCTTCTTCAGTGAAACCAAGGGCCTTAAACATTCTCTTTTGCAGTTCTCTATCACTTATTCTAATACTTCCACCACCTATTTCATCTCCATTTATTACAATATCATAGGCCTTTGCCCTAACTTTTTCTGGATGAGTTTCCAATAAATCTATATCTTCTTCCATAGGATGGGTAAAAGGGTGATGTTTAGCTACATATCTACCTTCTTCTTCATCATATTCAAATAATGGGAATTCTGTAATCCACACTAATTTTAAATCTTCATCTTCTATAATATTAAGTCGTCTTGCCACTTCATTTCTTAAATTTCCCAAGCTATCAAATACTATTTTAGGTTTATCTGCTACAAATAAAAGTAAATCTCCCACTTTCCCTTCCATTTTAGCCAATATATTGTCTAGTTCTTCTTGAGATAAAAACTTGGCAATAGGAGATGAAATTCCTTCTTCTGTAATCTTAATCCAAGCTAATCCCTTAGCACCAAAATCCTTTACATAATTTTCTAAACTAGTAATATCTTTTCTGGAAAACTTACTTTCATATCCCTTTACATTTATACCCTTTACACAGCCTTTATTATTTATAGTACCACTAAATACCTTAAATTCAGAATCCTTAACTATATCTGATATATCCACTAATTCAAATCCAAATCGTAAATCTGGTTTATCTACGCCAAATCTATCCATAGCTTCTTTATAAGTCATTCTCTCTATAGGTAGTTTAATTTCAATTCCTTTGATTTCCTTAAAAAGTCTATATAGTAGTTTTTCATTTAAATCTATTATGTCGTCAATATCTACAAAGGACATTTCCATATCTATTTGAGTAAATTCTGGCTGTCTATTTGCCCTTAAGTCTTCATCTCTAAAGCATTTAACAATTTGATAATATCTATCCATGCCTGAAACCATTAAAAGCTGTTTCATAAGTTGTGGAGACTGAGGTAGAGCATAAAATTCTCCAGGATTAACTCTACTGGGAACCAAGTAATCCCTAGCACCTTCTGGAGTAGGTTTTGTTAGCATAGGAGTTTCAATTTCTACAAAATTATTTTCATCTAAAAAGTCTCTAATTACCTTAGCAGTTTTATGCCTTATCTTTAAATTGTTTTGCATTTTAGGTTTTCTTAAATCTAAAAATCTGTATTTTAATCTCATAGTTTCTGAAACATTATCCTCATCTTTTATATATATAGGAGGTGTTTCTGATATGTCTAAAACTTTTAATTCTTTAGCTAATACCTCTATATTACCTGTTGGTATATCTTTGTTTATTGATTCCCTTTTTCTAACACTTCCCTTGACTGCCAACACATATTCAGCTCTAATTTTTTCCGCCTTTTTAAAAATTTCTTTTGAAACTGTACTATCTATTACTATTTGACAAATTCCAGTAGTATCCCTTAAATCAATAAATATTAATGAGCCTAAATTCCTTTCTCTTTGAACCCAACCCATTAATACCACTTCTTCTCCAATATTATCCTCTCTTAAATCTCCACACATATTAGTTCTTCTTAAATTTCCCATTTTTTCTATCATTTAAATACCTCCTTAATAATAAAAAACCCCTCATCTCTGAATTCAGGGACGAGAGGCTAGTTCTCGCGGTGCCACCCTAATTAGGCTTAAACCTCGCTTATGGATTGATAACGTAGTTAGCTACGAACAAATAACTTTGTTAACTCTAAGGTGTCTTCATCAAATATTATCATCAGTTTCCACCAAGCCTGACTCTCTATAGATAAGGGATTTAATTACTATTCCTTTTCATAGTTTTTATGTTTTTTCCATTATATGATATATAAGATTAAGTGTCAAGGTGATTTTAGCTATTTAAACCCTGAATTTTTCTATCTATCATTTCATCAGTTCTATTTAAATACTCTTTCAAAGATTTCACATTTGGAACCCTTTCAATTCTATCTGCCTTTGGGAAAAAAATTTTAGATACTGCTCCCATACCTGCTGCCATTACAGTTTCCTTTTCCTCCATCATTTTTATATTATATATACATTCTTTCCCTTCTTTTGCATATCCAATATTCTCTAAATTTCCTAGTATTTGTTTTTGTCTATAAAGATAATAAGGATAAATTTCCATATTTTTTGAAAAGATTTCAGTTTCTTTTAACATTTTTTCAATAATTTCTTGGCCTTTAATAGAGTATTTGTCCATGGTTTTTTTAAATTTAGAGCCTCTTTTTACAGCTAAAGTATGGACAGTTAAATTTTCAGGATTTAGATTTTCTAATTTTTTTAATGTGTTCCTGATTTCTTCAACTCCTTCCCCTGGAAGTCCAATTATTAAATCCATATTAATAGAATCAAATCCAATTTCTCTCGCTAAATAATAGGATTCAATAATATCAGCACTACTATGTTTTCTCCCAATAAGCTTTAAAGTCTTATCATTCATAGTTTGAGGATTAATACTAATTCTATTGATTTTATTTCTATTTAACATATTTAGCACTTCTCTATTAATAGTATCTGGTCTACCTGCTTCTACAGTTATTTCTTCAATGCTTTCTTTACTAAAATTATCATAAATACTTAAAATTATTTTCTCTAAGTTTTCCCTAGGTATAGCAGTAGGAGTTCCCCCCCCTATATATACAGTAGATATAGATTTTCCTTTCATAATATCCTTAATGCTATTTATTTCATATACTAATTTATCTGTATACTCATCTACATATTCATAATATTTATTAATATTTAACGATGGAAAGGAGCAATACAAACATCTACTTGGACAAAAAGGAATACTTATATATAAACTAAATCTATTTTCATCTAAAGGATATAGATATTTTCTTTGTTTTTTACAAATATTCAGTATTAAATTAGCTTTATCATTGGAAATCTTGTATTGATTAAGCAATATTTCTACTATATTTTTTTCTTCTATTTTTTCATCCAATAGATTGTGCACAATTTTAATAGGTCTAACACCTGTTAATATACCCCAAGGCACTCTTGTTTCTGATACATTAATTAAGCCTTTATACAAACTTTTTTTTATCCCTATTCTAATTTTTTTCTTTAAATCTTCTTGACCAATTTCTATATTTTGCAAATCTTCCTCATTATATTGAAACATCAATTTATGATTTTTATATATTTTAGTAATAGAATCTATTTTATTTCCTTTAATATTAAGACTATTTTCTATTAATAGTCCATCACCATTGTATTCCTTATTACTACTAATAAATATTATTTCTTCACCGAAAAAGAAAGCTTTAATTAATTCACGTATTTCATATTTAAAATCATGACCAATTAATTTTACATATATCATTTAATTTCACCTAGTAGTCTTTATAATAATCATTTAAAATCTTTTTAATATATTTTTGTGAAATACCTAATTCCCTAGATATTTCTTCTTTTTTTAGCCCCATTTCAATAAGCTCATTTATATCATGCAAATCCACATTTTCCTTAAATTTACTAAAAGTCTTTCTAGTTTTTTTATTCATAAAAGCCACCTCCTAAATTTATGTTCCCCTAAAAGGTGGCTTATAATTCTTTATCTTAAAAAGGGATTGTTTGCCTTTTCTATTTTAACATTAGTAGCTGGTCCATGTCCAGGATAAATAATTGTTTCATCGGGATAAATAATTATTCTGTTTTTTATTGAAGATATTATTTCTTTATAGGAACCTCCTGGAAAATCAGTTCTTCCTATGGAGCCTGCAAATAATGTATCACCTGTAAATATACTATTTCCTATTTTTATGCTAATACCACCAGGAGTATGACCTGGGGTATGAATTATTTTAGCTGTTAAATCTCCAAAAGAAATTTCATCTCCATCTTCTAATAATATGTCTGCATTTAATTCAATAGTTCCCATTACCATTTGACTAGATAAGTTTTGATTGCCGTTTTTTAACATATATTCGTCCTCTTTGTGAATTGCTATTGGCACATCTATGAAAGATTTTAATTCCAGTACTCCACCTATATGGTCTCCATGACCATGGGTAAGAATAATGTATTCAATATCTAAATTTAATTCTTCAATTTTTGCCATTATATCGTCTACATCTCCACCAGGGTCAATTACAATAGCCTTTTTCGTATTTTCTGAATATACCAAATAACAATTTGCTGCATATATGCCTGCAGGTATAGTTACAACTTTCAATAAAATCCCTCCTAAAAAGTTTTTTTACTATCTATTAATATGGTTACAGGACCATTATTTTTAATTTCCACATCCATATGGGCGCCAAAGATACCAGTTTCTACTTTTAGACCTTCCTCTTTACATTTTTCAATAAAATCTTCGTAAAGTCTTTCAGCTAATTCTGGTTTAGCTGAACTAGTAAAACTTGGTCTCTTTCCTCGTCTAACATCTCCATATAATGTAAATTGAGAAACCACTAAGATTTCTCCATTTATATCTTTAAGGGACA
Organism: Tissierellia bacterium; assembly: GCA_012799055.1. Classification (GTDB taxonomy): domain Bacteria; phylum Bacillota; class Clostridia; order Tissierellales; family Tepidimicrobiaceae; genus JAAZMA01. The sequence continues at coordinate 10,236 of JAAZMA010000184.1, read as the reverse complement.
AATTCATTTTGCCTAAATCATCTTCAAATATTCTTAAGCCTAGAATTTTGTCCACCATATATTCTAAATCAGAATTATTGTCATTATCTCCAACTCCAAGAAATACTAATAATCCTTTATCTATTTCTCCAACTACTTTTCCTTTAACTTTAACATTAGCATAATCAACTCTTTGCACTACAGCCCTCATTTGTACCTTCCTTTCTCAACTTGTAACCCTATATACATCTATAACACCTTTCATATTTTTAATTCCCCTTATTAATTCCTTCAATTGTTCAATATCCTTAATTTCCAAAGTCATATTTATAACTACTAATTTTTCTTTATTAGTTCTAGCATTTAAGGATAATAAACTTAAATTTGAATCGTTTATCTTTTTAGTAATATTGATTAATAAGCCAGGTCTATCAGTGGCAATAATTTGAATTTCCACTGGATATTCTGCTTTTTCACTAGTATCCCATTCCACTTCAATAAATCTTTCCTGCCCATCTAATTCAGAAGCTAATTCAGAAATATTGGGACAATCTTTTCTATGAATAGATACTCCTCTTCCCCTAGTTATATACCCCATTATTTCATCTCCTGGTACTGGATTGCAGCATTTAGCAAATCTCACCTTTATATTGTCTACTCCCTTTATACTTATTCCTTGAGTTACTGAAGTTGTTTTTTTAGGTGGGGGAATATCCTTTGTTCTAGTTTCAGTAATTATTTTATCTTCATCTATTTTATAATGTTTATTATATAACTCCTTTAATTTAGGCATTACCTGAGGTAATGTTATACTACCATAGCCTAAACCTGCATATAAATCCTCTGTATTATTAAGGCTTAATTTATTTGCAACATTTCTTAACCAATCTTCCTTTAAAATATTTGCTGGCTTATAGCTTTGCCTTTTAGCCTCTCTTTCCAACATTTCTTTACCCTTGCTAATATTTGTATCTCTATCTTCTCTTTTAAACCATTGACGAATTTTTGTTTTAGCTTGATTACTTTTAACAATTTTTAACCAATCTCTACTGGGACCACTACTAGGGGATGTAAGTACCTCTACTATATTACCATTTTTTAATTTATAATCCAAGGGTACTATTCTCCCATCTACTTTTGCACCTACACATGTATTTCCCACATCTGTATGAACTCTATAAGCAAAGTCTATAGGTGTAGAACCATTAGGTAAATTTATCACATCTCCCCTTGGTGTAAATACATATACTTCATCAGTAAACAAATCTATTTTTAAGGTTTCCATAAACTCTTTCGGATCTTTTAAATCTTTTTGCCATTCTAATAATTGTCTTAACCAAGTTAATTTTTCATCAAAATTATCTGATTTAACTACTCCCTCTTTGTATTTCCAATGGGCAGCAATTCCGTATTCTGCCGTTCTATGCATATCCCAGGTTCTAATTTGCACTTCAAATATTTCTCCTTCTGGCCCAATTACTGTTGTATGAAGAGATTGATACATATTAGGTTTGGGCATAGCTATATAATCTTTAAATCTACCAGGAATTGGTTTCCACATAGTGTGAACTATTCCCAATACCCCATAACAATCTTTGACACTATCAACTATTACTCTTATGGCAGTTAAATCAAAAATTTGTTCAAAGGATTTATTCTGATATACCATTTTCTTATAAATACTATAAAAGGATTTGGGCCTACCACTAATGTCACTAGATATATCCATCTCATCTAATTTTTCTTCTAATTCATCTATAATTACTTGAATATATTCTTCTCTTTCTTTTCTCCTTTTAGATATTTTATCTACTAAATCATAATACCCATCTGGGTCCAAATGTCTTAAAGATAAATCCTCTAACTCCCATTTAATTCTAGACATACCTAGTCTATGAGCTAAAGGTGCATATATTTCTAAAGTTTCTATGGCCTTTTCTTTCTTTTTTTCCTCACTCATATATTCTAGAGTCCTCATATTATGAAGTCTATCAGCTAATTTAATAATAATGACCCTAATATCTTCAGCCATGGCCATTACCATTTTCCTAAGATTTTCTGCTTGATTTTCCTGCTTAGTTTTATATTGTAATTTTTTTAATTTTGTAACCCCATCTACTAGATCTGCAATTTCTTCACCAAATTCTGTTTTTATTTCTTCGTAAGTAATTTCTGTATCCTCTATTACATCATGTAATAAACCTGCTACAATGGTAGATTCGTCCATATTTAAATCTGCCAATATCATAGCTACATTAAAGGGATGAATAAAATATTTTTCCCCTGAATTTCTATATTGACCTTCATGGGCAGACTGGGAAAAATGATAGGCCTTTATAATCTGTCCCATATCTGCTTGAGGATTATATTGTTCAATTTTAAGTAGCAAATTTTCAATCATATTTTTCACCTGCTCAAATTTATTTATATTACTATAAATAAACTAGATATTTAATTTAACTTTTTTACTATGGATATATTATAACATTAAATTTAATTATTAAAACTATTAATTATTATCTGTAATTTTGAATATAGACTTGGAGACTTCTTTTTCCCATATATTCATTTATATTTGGTGTATAAACAATATCTAATTGAATTTTGTTTTCTACACCCTTATATAATTTGTCTAATTCCTCAATACCGAATTTATTAGAAATTCTTCTTTCAAATTCATCTATATCTCCAAAGTATATACCATCGATGGTTCTACCACTTTTAGTAAATAATATTAACTTTAGAACATTCTGATTATTCCCTAGAAGGAAAGCTTTTTTAATTTTAATATTTTTCTCACCAAATAAAGGTCTTGGATTTCCCTTCCCATAGGGTTCTAATAATTTCAAATCTTCCACTAAGGAAAAACTAATATAATCTAAAGGAAGATGCATATCCATATATACTTTTGGCACTAAATCATCTTTAGTTAGTCTAGATTCTTCATTTAATCTTTTTCTAAAATCTTCTAAATTATCTATGCTTAAAGATAAACCAGCTGCCATAGGATGTCCACCAAAAGCCAATAATAAATCCTTAGTTTTTGTTACTTCTTCAAACATATTATACTCTTCTATAGACCTTCCTGAACCTTTTATTTTATTTTCATCTTTAGACTTAGTTAAAACAAATGTAGGTCTATAGTATCTATCTTTGACTCTTCCAGCAATAATCCCTGCTATACTTTCATGAACACTAGGCTCATATACCACTAATACATGGTCTTCTTTAATATTACTCCTTTGGATTTTATCCACAACTTTATTAAATCCATTTTCTGTCATATGCTTTCTCTCTTCATTTAAAGAATGAAGCTTATTAGCATAGATTTCAGCTTTATTATAATCCTTAGTTAAAAACAATTCCACAGCTATTTCAGCATTATCTAATCTCCCAGAGGCATTTATACATGGACCTAATATAAATCCTAAAGAATAAGTATTAATAGTTTTATTTTCTAAACCTGTGGCTTTTATTAAAGCCTTTAAACCAATATTTGTAGTATTATTAATTCTTTCCAATCCTTCTTTAACTATAATACGATTTTCATCTATTAAGTCTACTACATCACAAACTGTGCCCATAGCTACAAATTCTAGTAGTTTATACGCTTCTTCCATATCTATATTTTTTTCCATATAAATTCCTTGAATTAATTTAAAAGCCACTCCTGCACCACATAATTCATCAAAGGGATATTTACAATCCCATCTTTTAGGATTAATAACTGCATCCGCCTCTGGCAACAAATATTTTTTCTCTCCATTGGCTTCAATATAGCTTAAATCATGATGATCTGTAACAATTACTTTGATGCCCAATTCCTTAGCTAATTTAATAGGTTCAAAAGCAGCTATTCCATTATCACAAGTTATTATTAAATCTACATTATCTTCCTTTGCCTCTCTAACTATTCTTTCATTTATTCCATAGCCATCTTTTATTCTATGGGGAATAACATAATCCACATTGGCATTAATTTTACTTAATCCATTGTACAAAGTTAGTATAGCTGAGTTTCCATCTTGATCATAATCTCCAGAAATTCGTATTTTTTCATTATTATTTATACTATTTAAAATAATTTTTACTCCTAAATCCATATCTGCCATTAAAAAAGGATTATGTAATTTGTCTAAACTTGGATTAATAAAACTATCCATTTGATTAAGCCCTTTTAATTTCCTATTTACCATTAATTTACATAATAATTTGTTTACACCAATTTGTTTTGACAATAAATCTAAATCTGCTTTAATATTTTTTACAAACCATTTTTCCAAAATATTATCACTCCAATATAATTAAGCCTAAAAAACTAAGTATCTTTTTCCTTTGTACTATCTACATTACCAGTATTATCCATATTATCATTAATAATATCACTTGAAATAGATTTTAATTTTTCATTTTCTTCCTGAATTTTAGCAATCTCTTCATTTAGACTTACAATCTCTTGACCTCTATTTTCAACTAAATCTTTTAAATTATTTATTTCTTCTTCTAAGGGTTCCATTTCCTTTTTCAAATCTTTTATTTCCCTTTTCAATTTAAATGTTTTAAACATTCCTAGTAGTGCTACAATTACAGCTCCCAATATTGTAGATATAAAAATTACAATAGCCTGTGAAATTTGAATTTTTGTGAATAACAAATCTATAGATACTTTATCCGCGTTGGATAATGCAAATATTGCAACTAAAGCTGCAAATATTAATGAAAATATAAAACTTTTTTCCATGATTTTCCCCCTCTTTTACTATAATCTTATATTATAAGATTTTTACCCAAATTTAAAGTATTAATTACATAAAACTGCCTAAAGGCAGTTTTATGTTTTAAAATTTATTTAATTTTTCATTTCATACCATAGTGGTGAAGCTATAAATAATGAGGAGTAAGTACCAGAAATAATACCAAATATTAGAGGTAATGCTAATATTTTAACATCCTCAACTCCAATAATATATAGAAGTACTACAGCAACCAATGTGGTTAAAGAAGTGTTAATTGTTCTAGTTAAAGATTTTTTAATACTTATATTAACAATATCTTCTGCATTAGTTCTAGGATTTAATTTCATTTCTTCTCTAATCCTGTCAAATATTACTATGGTATCATTAATTGAATATCCAAGTATAGTAAGAATTGCAGCTATAAATGCAGAATTTACAGGAATTTTAAATATAGCATATATGGAAAAAGTAATTAATACATCATGCATTAATGCAATAATTGCTGCAATTGCAAACTTTAGTTCAAATCTCCAACTAATATATATTAACATGGCAACTACTGCTATTAGTGAAGATAACAATGCTTTTCTTCTAATCTCTTTTCCCATAAAGGGTCCAAATTTTTCCGATTGAAATTCCTTATCTTTTATATTATATTTCTCTTGAAACTTATCTACTATTTCATTAATTTCTTGACTAGTAAAATCTTTTTTACTTCTTATCATTATTTCATCCTTATTTGTACCTATATGGAGAATACTAGCCTCTTTGTCATAATTATCTACTATTTCACGAGCTTCATCTACACTTATTACCTGTCCTATTTTAATTTGTATAGATGTACCTCCTGTAAAGTCAATTCCATAGTTTAGACCGTTAATTATCCACATAATTAATCCTATAATAATAATACCTAATGATATAGTATAATAGATTTTTCTATTCTTAATAATATTCACATTATCACCCCTTACGCTCCATATAGCTTAGTATTTTTCGTATTAGTCATGTCTACAGTCAATTTTAATAAATGTTTAGTTATAAATACTGAGGTTATCATTGAAGCAATAATACCTAGTATTAAAGTAACACCAAAGCCTTTAATAGGTCCTATTCCAAAATAATATAGTACTATTCCTGCTATTAAAGTGGTAATATTAGAATCTAGTACAGAAGTTAATGCTCTTTTGAAACCATGGTCTATAGAAGCGCGAATGGATTTTCCATTTCTTAATTCTTCTTTAATTCTTTCAAATATTAACACATTAGCATCTACGGCCATACCTATGGATAAAATTAAGCCAGCAATACCTGGTAATGTAAGTTTTACACCTAAAAATTTCATTGCATATAGTACTATTAATATATATATGGCTAGACCAATATCTGCAACTAATCCTGGTATTCTATAATAAATTAACATAAATAAAAATATAATTAAAATTGCAATTCCCCCTGCTTTAATACTTCTCTCCAATGCCTCTAATCCTAAGGTAGGTCCTATTACTGAGGTCTGCAATTCAACCATATCTACTGGCAATGCACCAGCCCTTATTAAAGTAGCTAGTCTATTGGCTTCTTCTAATTCAAATTCTCCCTCTATCATTGCCTTTCCATCTGAAATAACATTTCTAACTATAGGGGCAGAAATAATTTCATCATCTAAGACAATATAAATAATTTTATCTACATCATTTGGCTCTTTCATAGCCCTTTCAGTAGCTTCCTTAAAAGCTAATGCACCTTCTTTATCAAATTCTAAAGAAACAACTGGCTTCTCGCCAAAATCAGTTCTATAAAATACTGTCTCTGAACTTTTAATGTTTTTTCCCGATATTACTTCATTGCCCTTTGAGTCTATAAATTGCAACTGAGCTGTTTTACCTATCATTTCAATAGCTTCCTGGGGTTCTTCTACACCAGCTAATTCTATTCTAATACGCTTATTCCCTTCTATGGCTATATTAGGTTCAGATACTCCTAAGCCATCAACTCTTTGATTAATAATCATTTTAGATTGTTCCATAGCTTTTTGAAGTTCCTCCCCTTGTAAATCAGTTTGGGCTTCTAGTACAACATATACTCCTCCTGCTAAATCCAAACCTAAGTCTATAGAATCTTGAATCTTTGTAATTTTCTTCCCCTTAATTTCTATACCATTAATTGCAGTATATCCAGCAAAAGAAACTATTGCAATAATTAGTATAAACAATAGGGTCTTTTTCATATTCATCTTTCTTACCTCCCAAGTAGAAAATTAAATCCTAAAATTTGTGCCCCTAATATAAAAGTAAAAAGCAGTGGCTAAAACCACCACCCTTATATTAGTATATTAATCTAGATTAATCCATTATATTCTCTATTAGGGACATTACTTTAAATAGTATATCATAAAAATATTGTTATTTAAAGATTTATTTTAGATTTATGCCTAGGATTCCCCCAATGATTCCAGTAATCAAAGAAATAAAAAATTTACTAAAAGAAAAAATGTCAAATGTAAATGGCTTTACAAATAAATAATTTAATAATAGTAAAATCAAAAAATATAATATTCCCAACATTCCTCCATTTAGCCATCCCTTTTCTCCTATTTTTATTGAAATGTAAATAGATCCAATTGTTATACTTATAATAATTATTATTGTATTTAATAATGGGATAGTAGATTCCTTTAAAGATGTATATGTTAATAGAAAAGTAATAATTAATATTAGTACTAAGGTAAAAATATAAGACAAAACTAGAGCCTTAAACAAATATTTAATACCAAACTTAAAACTATTGTATTCCATGAATTACACCTCCTATTCTTATTTTTATTTTAGTTTATTAAAATTTATTACAAAAAAATAAAACTCCCTTTAAAAGGAAGTTTTATTCTTCTTCACTTGTAGTATCGCTATTTGTTACAGTACCTATAGCCCATCTAGTCATTTCTAATCTAGTTTTATTAGGCTCCACTTCAATAATGACAGTGTCTTCTTTTAATTTAACTATTTCGCCATAGACACCACCTATAGTTACTACCTTGTCACCTTGTTTTAGACTCTCTCTCATTTCTCTAATTTGTTTTTCTCTTTTCTTTTGAGGCCTAATAGCAAAGAAATAAAAAATTACTAAAAAAGCTATTGGTATAATTAATTGCCCCAATGTTGCAGTTCCACTTGGATTTGCAGCTGCCATAACAATTACCTCCTTTTTTTCTCTAATTTAATATTCTACAAATTAATAATAATACCTTTAATAATTAAGAAATATATCCATATTTTTTGTAAAATTCCTCTTTATATTCCAATAATCTATCTTCTTTAATCGCCTCTCTAATATTTTCCATTAGCTTTATTAGAAAGTATAAATTATGAATTGTAGCAAGTCTTGCCCCTAAAATTTCATTTACATTAAATAAGTGCCTTATATAAGCTCTAGAATAATTAGAACAAGTATAACAATCACATTCAGGGTCTAGTTTAGAAAAATCTTCTTTGTACTTCGCATTTCGAATGGTTAATTGTCCTCTACTTGTCATAACAGTACCATTTCTAGCAATTCGAGTTGGTAATACACAATCTGCCATATCTATTCCATTAACAACTGCTTCAAATAAATAATCTGGTGTTCCCACCCCCATTAAATACCGTGGTTTATCACTTGGCAATAATGGTGTAGTAAATTCTAATAGTTCACACATTAATTCTTTAGGTTCTCCAACACTTAAACCTCCAATTGCATAGCCAGGAAATCCTATATCTATTATCTCCTTAGCAGATTGTTCCCTTAAGTCCTTATACATTCCCCCTTGTATTATACCAAATAAAGCTTGTTTTTCCCAGTCTTTATGAAAATCTTTACATCTTTTCGCCCATCTTGTGGTTCTTTCCATAGAGTTTTTAGCATATTCATAAGTAGTAGGATAAGGGGTACATTCATCAAAAGCCATCATAATATCAGAACCTAAGGAGTTTTGAATTTCAATAGATTTTTCAGGGCTAATAAAATGAGTAGAACCATCTATATGAGAACGAAACTCCACACCTTCCTCCGTAATTTTTCTTAAATCTCCTAGACTAAAAACTTGAAAACCTCCACTATCAGTTAATATAGGATAGGGCCAATTCATAAATTTATGAAGGCCTCCAGCTTTTTCAATTAACTTATGCCCTGGTCTTAAATATAGATGATAAGTATTACTTAATATTATTTGAGCACCTAAATCCCTTACTTCTTCAGGAGTCATTGCTTTTACAGTTCCCCTAGTTCCAACTGGCATAAATATTGGTGTATCCACAACACCATGGGGAGTCTTTAATTGTCCTAATCTAGCATTGGAATCTGTTGATTTTTTTATTACTTTAAACTCTATCATAAATAACCTCCAATTATTTAATTAGCATAGCATCGCCAAAACTAAAAAATCTATATCTTTCCTCAATAGCTATATTATAAGCATTTATTATATTTTCTTTTCCAGCTAACGCTGATACCAGCATTAGTAAAGTGGATTCTGGTAAATGAAAATTGGTAACTAATTTATCTACAATCTTAAACTTATAACCAGGAGTTATAAAAATATCTGTCCATCCTGTCCTTGGGATTACCTTGCCATTTTCTATTGGCAAACTTTCTAAGGTCCTTGTTGTAGTGGTACCTACTGCTATTATTTTTCCTCCATTTAATTTAGTTTTATTTATAATATCAGCTGTAGATTTAGATACACTATAATATTCTGAATGCATATGATGTTCTTCTATATTTTCAACTTTCACAGGCCTAAAGGTACCTAAACCAACATGTAGTGTTAAAAAAGTAATATTTATACCTTTTTTTTCTATATCTTTTAAAATTTCATCTGTAAAATGTAAACCTGCTGTAGGGGCCGCTGCAGAACCTTCATACTTTGAGTAAACAGTTTGATATCTGTTTTTATCTTCTAATTTTTCTTTAATATATGGAGGCAAAGGCATTTCTCCAAGTTTATCTAAAATTTCCTCAAAAATACCTTTATAGCTAAATTCTACTATTCTAGTGCCATCTTCTAAAATATCTAATACATTAGCTATTAATTCTTTGTCTCCAAATATAATATTGTTTGATGGTTTTACTTTTTTCCCTGGCCTTACAAGAGTTTCCCATTTGTCTCCTTCAATTCTTCTAAGTAATAAAAATTCTATACTTTCTTCTTTACCCTCTCTATGACCAAATAATCTTGCAGGAATTACTTTAGTATCATTTAAAACTAATAAGTCTCCCTTATTTAAATAGTCTATAATATGGGAAAATCTCTTATGTTCTATTTCATGAGTTTTTTTATCTAATACTAATAATCTAGAATTATCCCTTTTAGATATGGGTTTCTGAGCAATTAATTCTTCAGGTAAATCATAGTAAAAATCACTTGTTTTCATTAGATCATCCTTTGCTAAATTTAATATATTTGATTTATATCCACATCTGTATAATAATGTTTTAATATTTCATAAAAATCATAACCTTCATTGGCCATTCCATTGGCACCCCACTG
>JAAZMA010000107.1 GCA_012799055.1 Tissierellia bacterium | reverse complement strand
CTAGTTTCTTTTATTGCCATTTCAAAACTACCATATATTTCATTCATAGCAGCTATAAATAAATTCCCAAAATTTTGACCTTCTAATCTGCCTTCTTCAAATCTATATTGAAGTAATTTTTCCATAGTTGGTTCTGTATTGGCCAATGCTAATAAACAAGATCTAATATCTCCAGGTGGGAGCATTCCTAAATCTTCCCTTAGTACCCCAGAGCCTCCACCATCATCAGCTACTGTAACTATTGCAGTAATATTGGAGGTAAATTCTTTTAATCCCCTAAGTAGTACAGATAAACCTGTGCCCCCACCTATTACTACTACCTTTGGTCCCTTGGATAAAATCCTTTCTTTGTAAATAATATTATTTAATTCTTCCCTACTTATATTTTCATTAACCTTTGTTTTTTTTACACCATTTACTATATAGTCAAAGTATTTTTTTATGGAAATGCTTATTAAAAATACACCTAATATTGAAAATAAAATTTTCGTAATTATACTATATGTTAGTATTTTATTGTATATAAAACTAGATAGGCCTATAGATAATAAAAATATCCCAAGTATACCTGGAAAAATCCAATCTCTATAGATGATTTTAGGTTTTTTATTTTTATCCATAGATAATTACTCCTTTACTCTAATCTATAATCCCTGTGAATTGCAATAGTCCTATGGCCTTCTCCCTTAAGTTTTTCCTCAATATCTTTTGCTATTGCCACTGATCTATGTTTACCACCTGTACAACCAATACCAATTATAAGCTGAGATTTTCCCTCTTCTATATAATAGGGAATTAAAAAATTTAACATATCCATTAATTTTCCTATAAATACCCCTGTTTGTTCCCATCTAAAAACATAGTTCCTAACATCTGCATCTTCTCCTGTTAATTCTCTTAACTCTTTTACATAATAAGGATTGGGAATAAATCTCACATCAAAAACCAAATCTGCATCTAGAAGAATTCCATGCTTAAATCCAAAAGATACTACAGATATAGTTAATTTTCGCAATTCTTGACCTTCTAGAAAAATCTTAGCTATTTCTTCCTTTAGCATTCCTATGGTCAGTCTTGATGTGTCTATTATATAATTAGCCTGATTTCTTACTTCCTGTAAAAGAACTCTCTCTTTTTCTATGCCTTCTATTATTCTCCCATTTGGATTTAGTGGATGAGGCCTTCTTAATTCTTTATATCTTTTAATTAATACTTCATCCTCTGCATCTAAAAATAGTATCCTATATTTTAAATCTTGTTCCTTTAAATCATCTAAACTTCTAAATAAATCTTCAAAAAATATTCCTCCCCTTATATCTACTACTACGGCAACTTTTTCTATATTTCTTTTGGATTCATAACAAAGTTCTGCAAATTTGGGAAGTAATTGAGGCGGAAGATTGTCCATACAATAATACCCTATGTCTTCCATAGCTTTCATTGCTTGAGACTTTCCTGCTCCTGACATCCCAGTTATTATTACAAACTCCAAAATCTTACACCTCCATATTATCCTTTGCATTTCTAATTCTACTAATTGGAACTTTTGCTTTTAATGCCCTTTCTATACCTCCACTAAAATCTCCAACTCTAGAAGGATGATGAGCATCACTATTTATAACAAAATCCACATTAGTTTTAAGTGCTTCTTTAATGTTTTCTACTGACAATTGACTATGACTAGAGTTAATTTCCAATGCTGTATTATTTTTATAGGCAATTTTAGCAACCTTTTCTATATCTAATTTTGCCTTAGAACCTGGGTGAGTAATTATATCTATTGGATATTTTTCTATGGCTTTTACTAAAGCATAAGTATTTAATTCTATAATTTTTTCTCTTGTAAAAGGTAATATCTTTGAAATGGGATTTAATACATATAGATTGTACATGGACCTGCCATTTCTTGGAATTACTCCATAGTGAAAACCTAATAGCAATATATCTATTATTTCCATTATCTCTTTATCTATATCAATATTTCCATCATAGTCCATTACATTAGCTTCAGCACCTAATAATATTTTTATGTCTCTGTATTCCTTATTTAATTCATCTATTTCTTTTCTCATTTTAAATATATCTTCTCTTTTTGCACCATATATAATATGACCTGGTCCATGGTCGCAAATGGCAATCTCTTCTAATCCTCTTTCTATTGCTGCTTCTACATTTTCTCTAATAGTTCCTTTTCCATGACTATATATGGTGTGAGTATGGTAGTCCCCTATTATTTTCATCTTGTTCCTTCCTAATCTCCTATTATTTTTATCTCTGTTTCTAATGATACTTGAAATTTATCTTTTACTATTTTTTGAACAGTTTTAATTAGAGTGTAAACTTCATGGAAATTTGCATCTCCAGCATTAATTACAAAGCCACAATGCTTTTCAGAAACTTGAGCATCTCCATATTGTAATCCCCTAAGACCAGCATCCTCAATTAATTTTCCTGCAAAATAACCAGTTGGCCTCTTGAAAGTACTACCTCCACTGGGATATTCTAGAGGTTGTTTAGATTGTCGTCTATATGCTAAATCATCTATCTTTTCTTTTATAGTAGTTTTGTCCCCCTTTTCCAATTGAAATTCTGTAGATAATACTATTAAATCATCATCTACAACTTTGGAACCTCTATATCTAAAATCCATTTCTTCATTATTAAATTCCACTATATTATTATTCTTATCTAAGGCCCTTACCTTTACTACTATATCTTTCATTTCTCCACCATAGGCTCCTGCATTCATAGTAATAGCTCCACCTACAGTGCCAGGTATTCCACTGGCAAATTCAAAGCCTGTTAGGGAATTTTCTAGTGTATACTTCCCAATATCTGACAACAGTGCTCCCGCTTCACAATTTATTTTATCTCCATCTATGGATATTTTATTATATTTATCTGCTATTTTAATAACTGCCCCCCTAATACCTGTGTCTTTAACTAATAAATTAGTCCCATTTCCCATAACAAAATATTTTATATTATTTTCCCTTAAAAATTTAATGGCATTTATTATATCCTCTTCACTTTCAGGAATTATCATTATATCAGTAGGACCACCAATTTTAAAAGAAGTATGATTTTTCATAGGCTCATCAAATAATATAATTCCAAAATCTACATTTTCAAATAATTTCATATAATTGTTTTCCAAAATACCACTCCTATATATTTTATTTCCACTAAACATTTACCACTATTATACTAAATCCATTGTACTGTCAGTCTAAGCGTAGGCTTTGCACACCCATTGAATAAGCAGATGTAGGCTTTGCACACCCATTGAATAGGCAGATGACCCATAAAATTCTTCGCTGCGCTTAGAATGACATAGGAAGACTTCTTATTTGCCCAAGGCCTCCACCCTAATCTTTGCATCTTCAATAGCCTCATAGGATTTCTTTTCTCCTAGTATTGCAGCTTTTATTTCTTCATAAACTATTGTTTCTATTTCTAAATAATTATCCATTAAGGGTATATATCTAGTATAATCTAGACTCTCTTCTATTCTCTTCATTTTTATATTGTCCATATACATATCTTTTATAGTGTTTTTTACTGTAAAAAGACCTATATCTTCTAAAGTTTTTTGATTAGAATCCCTTGTTAAATATTTAAGAAATTTAACACACATTTCCGTTTTTTTTATATCTTCACTTTTTACAATTCCATAAGAAAATATACCATTACTTAAGATAGTAGGCAAATTTTTGTCTCCTGTAGGGAAATTTGCTGTATCAAAATTAAATCCATTACCAATTTTATATTGATTGTCTAAATATTTCACCAATCGAGAATCTCCGATATAAACTGCCACATTTTGATCTTTATAGAACATTTCCTGGGAAATTTCCCTATTAATTATACCAAAAAAATCTGGCAATATCCCATGTTTATATTTCAAATCTATTAATTCTTCTAAGCCTTTTATAGCTTTTTCTCCATAGAAATTATATTTCATTCTTTTATAATTTACAAATTCTCCACCATGAGAAAGCATTAATCCCCATATATTATAATCTCCAATGTCCATTGGGGCAAGTAATGGGTATTCTTTTATTATATCATTATCCAGAGAGAATTGTTGAAATTTTTTAAGGGTCTCTACCAATTCCTCATAGGTCCAATTTCCATTTAGGGGAGGGCTTATTGCCCTTTCATTAAATTTGTCCAGATTTATATATAGAGAGTAGGTAGTCAAGGCTACTGGTACTCCTAATAATTGTTCATTATAATATAGGGCCTTAATAGTCTCTCCTCTAAACTTCTCTAATTCTTCCTTTTCAAAGTATTTATCTAAAGGTTCTAATATACTAAAATCAGATGATCTATAATTTATGGGAATTATATCTCCCATATTATTTTCATCTACTGGAATAAATTCTATATAGACCCCTGGATTATATCTTTCGAAACTCCTTATCTTTGGCATGATCCATCTAGAAAAGCCTTCTATATTCATTCCTTTAATCTCTATTATACCCCTATATGGCTCTTCCACAACCTCTTCTAAACCAACAAAATTATTTATAAATAAATTATAAGACCAAATCAATATAAATCCAATTAATAAAAATGAAATAATTTTCCTCACAATGCCCACCTCCTACAATATAAATATTCATGTGGAATAGGCATTATGTAAGTAAAAAACAAACCAGGCTATTAACCTCTAACTCCTACTAAATCCTCATTACGAATTTATTGTAACTTACTATGGGTAGCACTGGGAATTATAACGCAAGTGTCAAATAGCCCCCACTTATTAAAGATGGAGGCTATATATTATACTATTATTTATCCTT
>JAAZMA010000051.1 GCA_012799055.1 Tissierellia bacterium | reverse complement strand
AGAAATAAAGCCAATTTTAAAGTAGATAAAAGTGGGGAAATAGGTTATTTCAAAAGGGGGACTAATAATTTAGTTCCTATAGATAGATGTATAATTCAAAACCCAGACACAGATAAAATAATAGATGTTTTCAAACATTACTTTAAGGAAAATGGAAACAAAAATATAAAAGATATAATCATAAGAACCACAAAAGATGGTAAATCTATGTTGATAGTGGTTACTAAAAACCATAAGGACATCCCTATTTTGCCATATTTCCATAAAGGTGTAGAGCATGATACTTTATCTTGTCAATCTGAGACAAACAGTAATAACTTTACTATGGAAGGCTCCAATCAAGAAAGATTAGATGAAATTGTCTCCATATTTCAAAACATAAATTCCAAAAACACCCCAGTAGTTATGGGAAATAAAGATATAAAATTATATGGAGAGGATAAAATTATTGACTCCATAGGAGAATATAAATTCTATATCTCCCCAAAATCTTTCTTTCAAGTTAATCCTATTCAAACGGAAATTTTATATGATAAAGTAGTAAAATATTTAGATTTAAAAGGGGATGAAATTGTAGCAGATTTATATTGTGGAATAGGTACCATTGCCATATATATTTCTAAATATGCTCAAAAGGTTTATGGGGTGGAAGTGGTTAAAGATGCAATAGAGGATGCTAAGGAAAATTTAAAACTAAACAATGTAGACAATGTAGAATTTCTCCAAGGAAAGTCTGAAAATATATTGCCAAAATTAAATAATCAAGGCATAAAAATAGATGCCATAGTGGTAGACCCACCAAGAAAAGGTCTTGAAAAAACTTTAATAGATTCCATAGTTAAATCAAATCCTAAAAAAATCGTATATGTATCCTGCAATCCTTCCACATTGGCTAGGGATTTAGGATATTTGACGAAGAAAGGATATGAGATAAAAGAAGTGCAGCCAGTAGATATGTTTCCTTTTACGACCCATGTGGAGTGCGTAGTGGAGATACGAAGGGTCAAATAGTCGAGATAGCTGGATTTTACAATGCTTCCGACGGTTTTCAGTTTTTTGAAAGTAGGGGTTGTTTTCGCAATAAAAATAAAATTTCTGAACTCACAATATCGATAGCAATTTTAATCTCGTATGAGTAGACATGATTAAAATAGATATTATCTTGTATGATACATAACCCGCTTTTAATGAAGCGGGATTTTTATTTTAATAAGCAATATATTAGGGTAAAAATTAAAAGAAAATTTTACAACTTAATAGTAAAGTTTATTTAAAATCGGAACAGAATTTTTGTTGGTACAGTTAAAGAAAAAATAATGCGATATTTGTGAATATGGAAAAAACAAGACATATCATGTATAATGTATTTGGAGGTTCAAGAAATTAGTACACCAATTTTAGTAATTTAAATAAAATTATTTTAAGTATGAGATAAAAAAAGATTCTAATGAATTTAAGTAATATAATATTACGGTTTACTACAATACCATATAATTAACAATTGTAAGGATTAGTTTTGAGCTTGGAATATTATGGAGGGGATTATATTGAGTAACAAGAAGTACAAGGAAATTGTTGAAGATGTTTTGAAATCTGACGATAGGCTTTGGAATAAAGAAAAGACAGAATTTAATATACCACTTCTTTTTAATTTCATAGACCAAATGGATGAAAAAATTATTAGTTTGCTGTTAGATAGAGAAGAAATAAGAAAAAAATTCTTTTTAAAAGTGAAAGATGCTTATGTTTTTAAAACTAATGAATTTAAATTTTTCATTGAAGAACATAAAGTGTTTAATTCTTATACTAGTTATCCAAATAGAATTGGATTATCTGATGGTAAAGAATT
>JAAZMA010000110.1 GCA_012799055.1 Tissierellia bacterium | reverse complement strand
TCGCAGCTACTATCAGCCACTATTTTATAATTCAATAAGATTACCCCTTTCCATAATTTAATCTCCTAATTTTTCTTCTATAAATTTAGCCAATCCTTTAGCTGCATTTTCTATTTCTTTTTGATCCTTTCCTTCTATCATAACTCTTATTAAGGGTTCTGTCCCTGATGGTCTTATGACTACTCTCCCTTCTCCATGAAACATTTCTTCTATTTTTTCTATTTCTCTTTTGATTTCCATATCCTCTATATAAGAGTTTTTTAATTCTTTCTTTACCCTTGCATTTACTAATACTTGAGGAAAACTAATCATAAGATTGTTTAATTGAGACATCTTTTTTTCAGTCTTTTTCATTACTTGTATTAACTGCAAACCTGTCAATAGTCCATCTCCTGTAGTATTATAATCTAAAAAGATTATATGTCCTGATTGTTCCCCGCCTAAATTATATCCATGTTTTAGCATCTCTTCTATTACATATCTATCTCCTACGGAAGTTTTTACTATATTCATTCCATTATCTTTTAAATATAAGTCTAAACCAATATTAGTCATTACAGTACCTACTATTGTATCTTTATTTAGTTTTTTTTGATTATACAATTCTGTACCACATATAGCCAGTATATGATCTCCATCCATTATATTTCCACATTCATCTACAGCTATAATCCTGTCCGCATCTCCATCAAAAGATAGTCCTATATCAGCTTTAGTTTCTAAAACTAAATTTCTAATCATAGAGGGATTAGTAGAGCCACATTTTACATTGATATTCCCTCCATTTGGCTTATCATTAATAACTATAGTTTCTGCTCCCATTTCTTTTAACAATTCTGGACCTATCTTATATAATGCTCCATTTCCACAGTCCATAGCTACCTTAATTCCAGAAAAATCTTCATCTACTGTGGTTTTTAAATAT
The DNA here is from genome assembly GCA_012799055.1 of Tissierellia bacterium. Lineage (GTDB taxonomy): Bacteria > Bacillota > Clostridia > Tissierellales > Tepidimicrobiaceae > JAAZMA01. Next base: position 1,560 of record JAAZMA010000110.1, on the reverse strand, counting down.
TCTATATAATGCTTGTACTCATTATTTCCACATATAATCTTTCCCACTTCTTCTTTAATGGGTCTATTTAGTATTTCGTCACCTTCCAAAATAATTTTTTCAATTTCTTCTTCTATATCATCATTTAATTTATATCCATCATTATTAAAAAATTTTATACCATTATATTCTACTGGATTATGGGATGCAGATATAACTACACCTGCCAAAGCATTGTGTTTTTGAGTCAAATAAGCTACTGCTGGAGTAGGAACTACGCCTAATTGTATTACATCTATTCCCATGGAACAAATACCTGCCGATATCGCAGCTTCTAGCATGTCTCCAGATTTACGAGTATCTTTCCCAACAAGTATTTTTCCCTTTTCTCCTTTTCCCAAAACAAAAGCTCCTGCTCTTCCAACTTTAAATGCTAATTCTGGTGTTAAGTCTTTATTTGCAATTCCTCTAATTCCATCAGTCCCAAATAAAATTCCCATTTTAAATCCTCCTAGATTAAGTATAATAATTTAATCATAGCACAAGATTATGCAATTTGCTAACACAATTTGCAATATTCCCTTGCTAAATCCTTTAATATCTCTTTCTTATTTAACTCTGGCTCCTCCATAACCCTATCCAATAAATGGTTCAAAGTTTCTCCAATTATTTTTCCTTCTTTAAATCCCATTTCTATTAAATCATTTCCATTAATATTTAATTGATTAATATTAATAACTTCTTTATTTTCTAAAATATACTTAACCTTTTTTTCCCTTCCTATTATATGGTCTATACTGGCGCTTTTATTTGAACATTTTATATCAGCTTTTTGCAAAGAAAACAAATTAAATATTTCATCTTCTCCAACTCTTCTAATTAATCTTTTTAGACCTTTTTCACTAAATTCATTGTGATGATTCATATGTTCTAGTATAAGAATTGTGGTCTTTCTTATTAATTCATTGGGAACCTTAAATCTTTTTAATATATCTTCTGCCATTTTAGCTCCAATTTTATCATGATTATAGTAATGTCCTATACCTTCTTTGTCTAAAACTTGAGTGTGGACCTTTCCAATATCGTGAAATAATGCTGCTAGTCTTAAATTTAGTATAGGTTCCACATTATCCAATACACATAATATATGTTCATATAATTCTTTTTCATGATTAGGATTTTTTTGATCAAAGCCAATTGTATCTACTAATTCTTTTAAAATTATATTCAATATCCCCATTTTTTCTAAAATTATTATACCATTGGATGGTGTATCTGAAAGTAGAATCTTAAAAAACTCTTCCCTAATTCTCTCTTCACTTACATTTATAATATTATGAGCATATTTCCTCCCTGCTTTAAAAGTATTTTCTTCTATAGAAAATTTATATTCAGTAGAAAACCTTACAGCTCTTAAAATTCGTAAATAGTCTTCTTCAAATCTTTCTTCTGCATTTCCTACGGTTTTAATTAGTCTTTTTTCTAAATCCTCTTTCCCACCAAAAGGATCAAATAGTCCATTCTCTACATTATAAGCCATTGCATTTATAGTAAAATCTCTTCTACTTAAATCTTCTATTA
>JAAZMA010000117.1 GCA_012799055.1 Tissierellia bacterium | reverse complement strand
TTATTTACTTTATCCATATCCTCTTCATAAGCTACAGTTACAACTACTAAAGCCCTCATATTCCCCCTTGTCCTATTAGTTACTGTTTGAATATTACTATTGGGAATAATATGGAGTTCCCCTGAGAAAGCCCTAATTTTTGTAACTCTTACTCCAAGTTCTTCAACTACTCCTTCATATTCTCCAATTTTTACATAGTCTCCTACGGAAAATTGGTCTTCAAATAGTATGAAAAATCCAGTTATAATATCTTTTACCAAAGACTGAGCACCAAAACCTATGGCTAAACCTCCAATTCCAGCTGTAGCTAAAATAGAAGAAGTGCTTATATCAAACATATCTAATACCATTACTAAACCTATAAAATAAAAAACATATTTTATTATATTTTTAAGTACAGTGGTTAGGGTATTAATCTTTTTTTCGTCTCTATAAAATATACTGTTTTTCTTTCTTTTAACTGCCCTATCTATAATCATATACGTTATTTTAGTTAGTATTTTAATTATAATAAATATAAGAACTATTTTAATTAATTTTCCAAAAATATTTAAATTTCCACTTTCAGTTTTAAAGAAATTATTTATAAAGCTTAATACCCTATCCATATTTATCCCCATTTCAATTTATTCTTTCTGCAAAGGAGCCATTTTTTGTTTTTACAACTTTAAATATGCCATCAATATTTAAATCATTTTTATCTACTATTTCCTTTGCCCAATTTACATCTTCTAAATCAAATTTAATAGCCAATCCACAGCTATGGGTAATTTCCCTAGGAGTAGGAATGGTTCTAAATTTAATTTTTTCATTTTTAAATGCTAATTCTGATTTCATAGCATAGTTTGTAGATTTAAAAGTAATTACTCCAAATTCTTTATCTATCATTATAACATACTCCTTATCCTATTGTTACTGTATTCATTGGATTTTTTAACTTTTCATATATGGTATACATATTGGAAATTTCCCCAACTTGAAGCTTATCTTTAATATTATAATAATCTAAGCAAGTTCCACAAGAAATGATTTCTACCCCTTCTCCTTCTAAAGTTTTTAAATCCTCCAGAACCTCTGAACCTTCACAGGTTAAATATACTCCACTATTGTAAAAGACCAATGTGGAAGGAAATGGTGTAGCTTCAGTTAAAGTGTATACAAAAGATTTCATTAAGATTTTACCTAATTCCTCTGAACCACTTCCCATAGTATTTGAAGCAAAAGCTATGGTTAAGTCTTTAAATGTATCTGGTATACACACATTAGATTCCTCATCTTTTACTTCACCCTTGGTAATATGGATATGGTACTCCTTATCACTAACCTTATCTACATCATAGACATAGCCTAAACTATTGGCTAATTTAGATACATTATCCTTAGCCACTTCATTGTCAACTATGGTAGTTACAATACCTTTAGCTATATTATCTAATTCCTTTTTAGTCATAATAACTGGTTTAGGACAAGCTTCTCCTCGTGCATCTACTTCTTTTCTCATATATAAAACCTCCTAAATTAATTGTTATAAATATATTATACTACTGTTTTAGTCCTTAAAAGATAAATATAATCTATAGCATTAGATTGCATTATAAATTGCATCTATAGTAAAGTTGTAAAAATAACTAATTCCTTAATCCATAGTTTACCTCTACTTATGAAACTTAGGAATATTTTAATTTTATTAATATAAATATTAATATATTTAATATTTCCCTTGACATATTTAATTTTCTATACTATTATAATATTAAGTTAATATAAGTTTATTATACCCTAAAAATTAAACTTATTAATAAATCTTTTGGGAGGGGATTGGTTTGAAGGCTGAAATTAATAATATATTGGAAGAATTAAATAGTGGAAAAATTAGTGCTAATAAAGCTATAAATAAAATACAATCTATAAATATTAGTCCTAATAAAAGGATTCCAAAGACACGTAAAATAAAAATCCATATAGTTGATAAATCAGAAGATACAAATATAAAAATTCCAGCAATCCCCTTTTGGCTAATAAATTTTTTAATTAGTTTAGGTCTTGGCCTTGGTTCTATTGCAGCAAGATTTGTAGATGATATAGATGAAGATTTAAAAATGATTTTAGAAATTATTGATAGTAAAGATTTAAAGATAATAACTAATGAATTAAGAAAACATGGACCCTTTAATATGGTAGAGATAAAAGAGGGAGATAATACTGAAATAAACATAAGAATTCTTTAGGAAGGTGAAAAATATGAAAAGAGAAGTTTTAGGAAGATGTCCTGTATGTGATCAGGAATTAAATGTTACTAGATTAAGCTGTAGTCATTGCCATACTAATATAGAAGGAGTTTTTTCTCTTTGTAAATTCTGTAAATTATCAGAGGAACAAAAGCATTTTACAGAGGTTTTTATTAAGAATAGGGGTAATATTAAGGAAATTGAAAAGGAATTGGGAATATCTTATCCAACTGTAAGAAATAAACTAGAAGATGTAATATCTGCCCTAGGTTATAATCCAAAATATACAAAGCCTAAGGTAGATAGGAAAGAAGTATTGGAAAAATTAAGTCGTGGGGAGATTAGTTCTCAGGAGGCTGTAAAGCTTCTTAAAGGGGAAGAGTAAAGGGGGATTTTAAATGAAAGAAGAAAGAATGATGATTTTATCTATGTTACAGGAAGGGAAAATTAATTCTGAAGAGGCTGTAAAGCTTTTAGAGGCTTTGGAGGAGACTGAACCATATAAAGATGAAAAGGATACCTTTATAGATATGGATAAAACCAAGGAAAAAATGGAAGAAATAGGGGAAGTAGTGAAGAAACAAGGAAAAAAAGTAGAAGATATTGGAGTAGATTTGGGAAATAAAATTGCAAAAGCCTTTAGTAATATAAAAATTGATAAAGGTTTTGGTAGTATTGTAGGTAAAACTGAAAACATAAATACAAAAATCCAAAAAGATATTTCCCATTTAGAAAAACCCATTATAGATATAAAAGCTATTAATGGAGAAATAATTTTAGAAAATTGGGATGAAGAATATTTATCTATGGAAATAAGCTATAGATATAAAGAAGGATTACTTCAAGAGGATGAAGAATTTTATGATTTTTATGAAATAGATAATAAAATAGTCTTTTCACCAAAAAATAGTGGCAGTTTATCCATAGATTTAAAAGTATATTTGCCCAATATACCTTATGGAGAAATTCAATTAAACAGTTCCAATGGAAGATTAAAAATTGATGATTTAATTGCTAATAGTTTTATACTAAATACTAGCAACGGATCTATTATTGTAGAAAATATTGAAACTAAAGAGGTTTATGCAAATACTAAAAATGGCAGAATTGTTTTAGATAATATATCTAGTGAAAAAATTGAATTAAACACTTCTAATGCTAGAATTATATTAAGTGATATAGATTTAGATGAAACAAATTATATAAAACTTTCTACTTCCAATGGAAGTATAGATGTGGAATTAGATAAAATAAATAAAGAAATTTATTTAGATTTAGAAACCTCCATAAGTAGTATAGATTTAGAAATACCAAATCTTGTGTATAAAACAAATAAACAACCTAGTTTAGGAAAGAAAAATGTAGTAGCCCATAGTGTTAATTATAATGAGGAAGAAGAACATTTAAAATTACTTGCTTCTACCTCTAATGGTTCTATTAAAATTTATTAAGGGGGGTTTAAATATGAGGGAAGAAAAATTACAAATACTTCAAATGATAGAGGAAGGTATAATCACACCAGAGGAAGGTATAAACTTATTAGATGCCTTAGGAGATGTAGAAGAAACATATATTGAAAACAAGGGAGCTAAATGGCTTAAAATAAGAGTATTTGACCCAGATGATAAAACAAAGGTTAATGTTACAGTACCTTTAGCTTTAATAGATGTGGGTATGAGAATGGCAGGTAAATTTGGCCCAGCCTTTGTTCCAGAATTAAAAGAAGCAGGTTTAGATGAAAGTGATTTAACTGAATTATTCCAGGCTATTAAAGAGGGAGCCATGGGAAAACTTGTAGATATTGAATCAGAAGATGGGGAAAAAGTGGAGATAATAGTAGAATAATCCCAGTACTGGGATTATTCTTTTAATCTTATTATATTGTAAATTATTCTAATACCTATTAATATAATTATTATAGGCCACAAGTAATTTATAAATTTCCAAAACTTAAATTCCATTGCAGTTTTAGAATTTATTAAAAATAGTATAGATACTACCACCATGGCTAAGGCTAAATGCCTTGGCCATTCTATTCCAGAACTTTTGTATCCTATTAAGTAAATAATAAAAAATGCAATACCAAATAATAGATATAATGTCCAAGATACATTTCCAGAGGATAATTCTTCTATTAAACTATAAGTTCCCAAAGCTGGAAGTATGGCTCCAAATATGAGTAATCCCTTAGACCTTTGTCTTCCATATAATACTAAAGATATTATTCCAAATATCCATAAAAATAAAAATCCTTTAATATTTACTCCAGGAAATGCGTATTCATTTAATATATATATTAGGGAAATTGCTAATAAAACCAATCCCGAAATTAAATAACCTAAGCGATCTTTTACAAAATAACCAGCTATAAGCCCTATAGATAGTATAAACATTAGCCATTCAAAATTTAATACATTTAAATTTAATAGCAAGAATAAAACTCCAATAAAAATGAGGAAAAACCCAAAAGCATAATCTTCTCTTCTCATAATAAACCTCCTTTAGATAGACTTATTTCCTTTATATAGTTCAAAATCACAGAATCTATTATGCCCTTTCCAATAAAAGTATTAGGGAAAATAGATGATATGGGATTTAATATAAAATTAAATAAATATATAATAAATAAACCTTCCAATAATCCAAATATAATGCCACCAACTTTATTTAACTGTTTAAGTATGGGAGTTTTTAATAAAAATGAAAATAATTCTAAAATCATAGATATAAAAAAACTTATTACCCAAAAAATTAATACTATGGAAAAAATCCTTATAATTAAGTCTACTAATCCCTTGGCTAAAATATTTGGAATAAAATTTATATTCTCTTTAGATTTAGAATAAAATAGTATTTCTAAAACAAATTGAACCATAGCATAAAATATGCTGTAAATCTTAGGATTATTATTTATATACCCATATATATGTATATAATACCTTTTAGTCAGTATTACAGATAGAATAATTTGAATTATATTAAATAGGGACAATACTAAACCTAAACTAAATCCCCTTAACATTCTAAATATTAATATGGATATAATAATTATATCGAGCCAATTCACAAAAATCCACCTTTTCATTAAATCTATTTAAAAAGTTCCCAATTCTATTTTGTCTTCATATAATATTAAAATTTTTTTATTGTCTTTAATTGCTTTTATTATATTATCTTCAGACCTATATTTAAAAATTTCATCTTGCTCCTCTATACCTATTATATATTCATCTCCATATAAAACTAAATGGCCATCATAAATAAGCATTTTCTTGTATTCTTCAGAAAAAGAAAAAGTATATTTTACATCTCCATTTATTGAAACAATTTCTAAGGAATTACTATATAGTATATAAATATTATCCTTGTATAGATATATATCTTTCAAGGATTCATAAGGCCTATTCCATAAAATTTCATCTTGGGAAATACAATATAAATTACTATCTGTCATCAGTACAAATTTGTTTTCATCTATATATTTTGTATATAAAATTATTTCATCCTTAAATTCATGATAAAATAATTCATCTCCCCCTATTTTAAAGCCTTGAACCTCAGATTTAATTCCTGAGCTTTCTAAACTTATGGTGGATACAATATATTGATTTCCTGGAGGATTTGTAGCATAGTTTAAAATATTTCGATTTTCCGTAATAATTTTCTCTATTATTTTTCTATCTTTGTTTAATATTTTAATGCTTTCCCCTAATTCTTCTTTAGTATGAATTATTATATTGTGAAAACTTTCCACTATATTTTCTACTCTATTTTCCATTTGAATTTTATCAATAGTGTCTAAATTATCATCTAATATATAAATTTCTCCTGTAGGCTTTTCAAAAATATAAATAGATTTCTCTCCCATATAAATTCCAATTTCATCAAAATTAAATGCTTTTTCCTTAATTATCTCTCCATCATTATTTATTTTAGTAAGCTTTTCCCCATTCCACAAAACAATTCCCTTATAATTACCTATGTCTATAGTTCCTTCTTCTATAGGAATAGATTTAGATATATTAAAAGAAATATCTTTTATTTTAATGTCTTTTATCTTAATATCTTTTATTTTTATGTTTTTTATTGCACTAATAATTTTCTCTTGGTTTTCCCCATTGGATAAAAACCATATAAATATAAAAACAAGAATTAAAAATATAATAAACTTTATGCCTCTTTTTTTAGTTTTCAATATTTCACCTCTTTCAATTTCCCTCATATTTGATATAATAAATGTACCCATACATTTTAATTGGAGGTTGTAAAATGTTAATAAATAAAGATTTAGATACTCCGCTATATATACAGCTTTATGAAAATATTAAGACAAAAATTGAAAATGAAGATTATAAAGAAGGAGAAAAACTACCCTCTATTAGAAGTTTAGCAAAAAAACTAGAAGTAAACAATATTACAATTGTAAATGCCTATAAACTTTTAGAGCAAGAAAGCTATGTATATTCTATTAAAGGCTCTGGTACTTATGTTAGAAGGACTAATTATAATATGGAGATTCCCTATATGGAAGATGAAGATATGGAATTAATGATAGGTGGAATTATGCCCATTTCTAAAAATAGCATAAATTTTGCCTCAGTATCTCCTACTCCTGAAATATTTCCCATGGAAGAATTTAAACATTCCTTAATAGAGGTACTTGATAGAGATAAAGGTAATGCCTTTTTGTATCCAGAAATAAATGGTTATGAACCTTTTAGGGAATCTATATCACTATTTTTAGAGGAAAATTACAATATGAAAGTTCATAAGGATGAAATACAAATAATTTCTGGTGGTCAACAGGGAATAGATATAATTACTAAAACCTTAATATCTCCTGGAGATTTAATATTTGTAGAAAACCCCACCTATTCTGGTGCTACTCAAGCCTTTAGATCTAGGGGGGCTAAAATTGTAGGCATTCCAATGGAGGAAGATGGTATTGATTTAGAAGTGCTAAATAATCATATAAAAAAATCTAGTCCTAAATTTTTATATATGATGACTAATTATCAAAGCCCTACTACTTATTCTTATTCAGATGAAAAAAAATTAAAATTAATTGAACTTAGTAAAAAATATAAATTTTATATTATAGAAGACGATTTTATGACAGATTTAAATTATAGCAAAAATAAGAAATTACCTTTAAAATCTATGGATAATTTAGACCATGTAATCTATATTAAATCCTTCTCTAAAATTTTTATGCCTGGAGTTAGAATGGGATTTATGACTGTACCTAAGAAATTGTTTAAAGATGTATTAAGGGTTAAGCATACTACAGATATTTCTTCTTCTGGCTTTTTACAAAGGGCCTTTGATTTATTTTTACGTAAAGGTTATTGGAATAACCATATTGAAAATATTAATAAAGTATATAGTGAAAAATATAGTACTATGGTAAATGAATTAAAAAGATTGGAAAAATACAATATCTCTTTTGCTAAACCAGAGGGAGGCTTAAGTATTTGGATAAAGCTTCCTAAAGAAATAGATTCCATAGAATTATATAATGAATGTAATGAAAACAATGTGGCCCTAGTCCCAGGTAGAATATTTTTCTTAGACAATAGTTTGTATTCTAATTATATAAGACTAAGTTTTGGCTCAGTCTCCAATGAGGAAATAGTTGAAGGTATTAGAATAATTGAAAATTGTATTAAGAGAAAATATATAGAGGATGATAATGAGTATTTACCTTTTCTATAGTAAAATGCAAAACAATTGTCTTCATTAATCTATTTAATGGGTGTGCAAAGCCTACATTA
>JAAZMA010000173.1 GCA_012799055.1 Tissierellia bacterium | reverse complement strand
GAAGCTCCTATTTATTTTGAATATGGCTTAGCTGAAAACTATGAAATAGAACCAATGGATAATAGATTTTATTTTTTCAATCCTTTTTCTGCAGAAGTTTTTAAGAAGGTTGTAGATAATATTTTAATTTCCATAGAGGAAGTAAAACGAGAAGTAGATATTATTCTCTATTATCCAATGCCTAAATATAAAAAGATTTTAAAAAACAACACACCCTTTGAATTCTACAATAAAGTAAAAATACCAAATGCAAAGGATAAAAAGGAAAAATTTTTAATCTATAGATATACTTAAATATAATATTTACAAGGGGGTATAAAAATGGATTTACAAAGATTTGTGGATTTTAAAGAAAAAACCATAGGGAATGTATCAAAAGTCATAATTGGAAAGGATAAAGAAATAGAATTAATTATAGTATCTTTTCTAGCAGGAGGACATGTATTACTAGAGGATATACCAGGTACAGGAAAGACCATGATGGTAAAGGCTTTTTCCAAAACCTTGGATTTGCCCTTTAAAAGGATTCAATTTACACCAGATTTACTGCCATCAGATATTACAGGAATGAATTTCTACAATCAAAAAATTTCAGATTTCCAATTTCGTGAAGGTCCACTATTTTCTAATATAGTCCTGGCAGATGAAATAAATAGAGCAACTCCTAGGACACAATCTTCACTTTTAGAGGCTATGGAAGAAAAACAAATAACTTCCGATGGAGAAACTAGAAAATTAAATTTACCTTTTATGGTATTAGCCACTCAAAATCCTATAGAATCTTATGGTACCTTTCCCCTTCCTGAAGCTCAATTAGACAGATTCTTTATGCGATTAAAATTAGGTTATCCTACTAAGGAAGAGGAGAAGACTATAATAAATAAAAATATAGGCAACCCCTTAGACAATATAGGACCTATAATTAATCAGGAAGAATTAAATTATCTATTGGAAAATGTATCTCAGGTATCAATTAATGAAGATGTAATGGATTATTTAGTAGAAATAGTGAGAGAAACCAGAAACAAAAAGGAAATTGCTCTAGGAGTTAGTCCAAGAGGTTCCATTGCAGTTTTCAAAGCTTCCCAAGCCTATGCAGCTATTAATGGCAGAGATTACATATTGCCTGAAGATATAAAATATGTATCACCCTATGTATTAAATCATAGAATAATAGCCTCTGGTACAAAAAATATAGAGGATTCTATAGAACTAATTGAGGAAATAGTAGATGGTGTAAAAGTCCCCTTGGAGAGTGTTTAATTATGGCTTGGGCTTTAGCAGGGGTAATACTTTTAGTCTATTTAATTAACAAATGGACTTTATCCAGTGGATATATAAACTTAGATTATAAAATGGAAATAGAAAACAATGTGGCAGAAATAGGAGAGGAAATACAAATATATTCTATAATTGAAAACAATAAATTTATGGCAGTTCCTTTTTTAGAAGTATCTGAAAAATTTCCCAGAGGCTTTAATACTTTAGGAAATAGATATGCTATATTTATTATGCCCTATCAAAGAGTAAGAAGAGGCTATAAAATTACAGGAGAAAAAAGAGGTTTATATAATATAGAAGTTGTAAATTTTAGTTTAGGAGATTTTATTGGCTTTTCTTCTCATCAAAAATATTTGAATATGAAAAAAGAGATAATAATACTTCCTAAAAAAATAGATTTGCAAGAAGAATTAGCGCCAGCAGGAGCCTTATTAGGAGATATATCTGTTAGAAGGTGGATAGTAGACGATCCCCTAATGACCATTGGCATAAGAGAATATACAGGAAATGAACCTGAAAGATATATTCATTGGCCTTCTTCAATGAAACATAATAAATTAATGGTCAAAAACTTTGACTTCACCACCGACAATAGTGTATTAATAGCCTTAAATATCGAAACTATGAAACCTAGCTGGCAACCTATAGAGGAGGATTTAATAGAAAATTGTATATCAATTGCTAGAGGGGTCATGGAAGAATTAGAAAAAGAAAAAATCCCCTATGGCCTTATAACCAATGCCCATAATGATTTGTCTGTTTCTGAAAAGGGATACTACTATTATCCTGGTTTAGGGGGACATCATTTAGAAAATCTTATTGAAATACTAGGAAGATTAAGCTATAAATCTGATATGTTATTTGAAAACACCCTTAAAAGCATTATAAAGAAGCAGGGGAATTACACTACTGTAGTAATTATAACTTCCAGGATTTTAGACACTTATATAGAACCTATAAATAGACTAGATAGTATTGTAAGTAAAACAGTGGTTATATCCTTAGAGGATGAATACCTAGATAGTCTTCCAGGGCATATAATAAAATATAGGGGGGAAATAGAATGATAGAGATTGTTTTAATAGAATTAATATCTATAATTTCATTTATATATTCTCTATGGCTAATGTTTGCATTTTTTGCCCCTATTAATGAGATTTTTATAGTATTTATTTGGACAGTGGGGACTTCCCTAATCTTTGCCTTAGTTCAAAATAAGAAGAAAATATACAATCTTAGCATATTATTATTGCTACTTCCAATGTATTTTTATCGGAGCAAGGCCTCAATAGTCTTTATTTTGGTATATACCTTGATTATATTTTTATATATTAAAAGGTCCTTACTAAGGGGAAATCATTATTTATATGCAAATACTTTTAAAAAGATTCATATACTTTATATATTCGTGATTTATTTTAGATTACTATTAGATGGATTTGATGGCTCTGTTAGTCATGCTGCCCCTTTTATTATAATTTATATACTATCTTCTGTAATATTGACTAGAACCATTAGACATATAGATTCCAATATGGAAATGGAAAAGATTCGAAAGGATAATATTAAGCATTTAATATTTATTGCCCTAGTATTTATTATAGTAACCTTTGATAAATTGAGAAGTACTATTTGGACAGCTATTAGTACTTTTTTTGAAAAACTACTTTATATATTATTTTATCCCTTTTATTTAATAGCTCGAAATATTGTAGTAGAACCAGGCTCACCAGAGACAGAAATGGGGGAAGTAATTGATGACTCCTTCATAATAGTAGATTTAGAAAATTTAGAAAATGCAGAAGGATATGAAGAATTAGCCAGGAAATTTTTAAAATTGGTTTCCATTATGAAGACAATTTTAATAGTAATTTTAGCAGCCATTTTAATATATATTGTCTACAAAATAATTATTAAATTAGGCAGTAGAAATTATGTAGGAGAAGGGTTTACTGAAGAAAGAGAATATATTAAAAGGAAAAAGAAAAAAGGGGGATTATTTAATCGAGAAAAATATCCTAAGGAATTTAGGGAACAAATTAGATATTATTATAGACGTTATTTGGAAAAGCTTGAAAGATCAGATATAGAAATATTAGAAACGGATACTTCCCTTGAGGTAAATAAAAAAGCTGAAGAAATTTTTGATGAAGGAATTGAAGACATTAGAGAAATTTATATTAATACCCGCTATGGAGAAAAAAGTGTAGACGGAACCACAGTGGAAGAAATAAAAAGTCTATATAAAAGGCTTTAATGGAAAAACAAATATTAGGGATAGTTCTAAGAGTTTAAAATCAAGCAAAAAGCCTGTCTCTACTTCAATTTATTTAATGGGTGTGCAAAGCCTACCTTAATTTATTCAATGAGTGTGCAAAGCCTACCTTAATTTATTCAATGAGTGTGCAAAGCCTACATATATTACATTTGTTTAGAGGTGAAATAGATGGATAAGGGGAAGGTATTTAGTATAATTGGGGTCATTATAGTTTTAGGTATTTCTCTATTTTTCATCATTAGATATATATTGTATAAGTTAGTAGATAAGCGTATTGCCAACTATCAAGATGAACTTATGACAAAACATTATAATGAAATTGAAAATATATACAGGGAAATGAGAGGCTGGAAACACGATTATCATAATCATATCCAATTGATGAAGGCCTATTTAGAATTGGGAAAATACAAGGATATGGACAAATATTTAAATGATTTAGATAAGGATTTAACTAATATAGATACAGTATTAAAAACAGGAAATCTTATGGTAGATGCTATTTTAAATAGTAAACTATCATTAGCTATGAGGCAAGATATAGATATAAATGTAAAGGCTACAGTACCTGAAGAACTTCAAGTGGCAGATATAGATTTATGTGTTATTATTGGGAATTTAATGGATAATGCTATGGAAGCTGCAATTAAACTTCCAAATCCAAAAGATAGATTTATTAGGGTATACATAAGGGAAATGAAAGGGCAATTATATATTTCCATAACCAATTCCATGGAAGGTAAAGCTACAAAATCTGGTTTAGAATATATATCTACAAAACTAGGCAAAAACCATGGTTTTGGCTTAAAGAGGGTAGATAGTATTGTGAATAAATATGGTGGCTTTATCAATAGACAATCAGAAGAAGGAGTATTTGCAACGGAAATAACATTGCCCATATAGCACCATTGGTGATATTTTTATTATTTTTACTTCTAAACTATTTAGCTAAAAAGAGGAATTTTCCATACAATGTGGAATATTACAATATACTCCTAAAAGACAAATAGATGAAATTAAGAGGTGAAAAATATGTCTAATACAATTAATATGGCCATAGTAGATGATGAAAAAGTGCAAGTGGAATTATTAGAAAAGTACGTAAAAACCTGGGCAAATAAAAAAGCTATAAAGGTCCTAACAGAAGCTTTTTATAGTGGAGAAAGTTTTCAATTTAGCTGGAGTATGGATAAAACTTATGATGTGTTATTATTGGACATTGAAATGCCTGGTATAAATGGGGTAGAATTGGCTAAAAAAATAAGAAAAGAAGATAATTTAATAAATATTATATTTATAACTGCTATTCCCGATTATATAGGAGAGGGATATGATGTAGAGGCTATAAATTATTTAATTAAGCCTATAAATGAGGAAAAACTATATGAATGTTTAGATAAGGCTTTTGAAAAAACACCTAAGGAAGAAAAAACAATTTTAATAGAAGAACAAGGGGAAATTCACCGTATATTACAGAAGGATATTTTATACATAGAGTCCTTTGGCCATAATGTAGAAATAAATACCATAGATAAAAAATATACTATTCGAAAAAATATTGGGATTATGGAAAAAGAATTAGATGGAAATGATTTTGTACGATGCCATAGGTCTTATATTGTAGGATTACAACATGTAAACAGGATAGGAAAAAATGAATTAGAGTTAGACAGTGGAGAAATAATCCCTGTAAGTAGAAGACAGTATGTTAACACAAACAAAGCTTTTATTCAATATTATGGTGGTGAAGGATAGTAATACCATTCACGTCATAAAAATGACCATTGGTGATATTTTTATGTAAAAAATAGGATTAAATGCTATTATATATAAGGATATAAATGAAGGGCTGCCTTTGTATTGCTTTCATTTTTTAGCTTTTTCCCACTTTTGTCTAATTTTTTTACTGGAGTAATTACTAAAGATAAATCACCGTGGATGATAAAGCCTAATTTTCGTAAAAACTGGAGAATATATTTAATAGCAGCATTTTTACCTAGTACTTTAATATTTTTTGGTGCAATACTATACTTTTTAATATTTCCAAATCATCTAGATTTAAGTGGAGCAAAACTAGTAGAAACATATGGTAAGTTTGGATTTCCATTAAATCTACCTTATACCCTTGATTCTATTATTAAAATTGGAATTGTAGGAATTATAATTTCTCCGTTTATTATACCTGTAGCTATATTTGCCCTTGGTGAGGAAATAGGATGGCGTGGTTATTTACTGCCAATTTTAATGAAACTTATGAATAAGAAAAGAGCAATTTTATTAAATGGCATCCTTTGGGGATTAGCCCATGCTCCACTTATATATTT
>JAAZMA010000233.1 GCA_012799055.1 Tissierellia bacterium | reverse complement strand
TAAAAAAGGATAGGTTTGGCCTATCCTTTAAACTATTTAGCTCTTTGACTATTCTGATTTCACTTAATTTCCTCTACCTAAGTCTATTAAAAGTTCTTCTATTAATAGATTTATATCTTTTATTTTATCATTTAGATTTTCAAACTTTCCTGATAAATATTCATTTTTATTTATGCCTAAATCATTAGAAACTAGCATCATATTGATGCTGTTTAGATATTCAGAATTATTATAATTATTTTCTTCTATTTTCTTAGTTTGTTTTAATATTTCATCTCTAGTTCTTGGATTTTTCATATAAATTTCCCTCCTTAAATTGTTATGATATATCATTATTATGTGTCGAATATGGGCAAATTATAATATACATTTTTTTATTATGGCATTTAACTGAAAAAATTGAATTTCAAATGTATTACACATCCATGGAAAAAATATGACAGGTATAATCGTTTTTAGTGTTGAAAAACTTAAATTGTATAAAACAATAATAATTGATATAATAATAATGAAAATTGAAAGGAGTGGATTAGGTGAATATAGATAATTTATGTATTAATACCATTAGAGTATTATCAGCAGAAGCTATTGAAAAGGCTAATTCTGGTCATCCAGGGCTGCCTCTTGGTGCAGCACCTATGGCTTATACACTTTGGGCAAAGGGAATGAATCACAATCCTAAAAATCCACAGTGGATAAATAGAGATAGATTTATTCTATCAGCTGGGCATGGTTCTGCTATGCTATACTCATTATTACATTTATTTGAATATGGACTAACCATAGAAGATCTAAAGAATTTTAGACAATTAGGTAGTAAAACGCCAGGTCATCCAGAGTATGGCCATACTGTTGGCGTAGAGGCCACTACTGGACCATTAGGTCAAGGAATTGCTACTGGAGTAGGAATGGCTATGGCAGAGGCTCGTTTGGCTGCAGAGTTCAATAAGCCAAATTACGAAATAATAGATCACTATACTTATATATTAGTTGGAGATGGCTGTTTGATGGAAGGTATAAACTACGAAGCCGCATCTTTAGCAGGCACTCTAGGTTTAGGTAAGTTAATAGTATTATATGATTCTAATTCTATAACCATAGAAGGTAGTACAGACATAGCCTTTACAGAAGATGTTTCTAAAAGATTTGAGGCATTAGGCTGGGAAACTTTCGAAGTAGAAGATGGAAATGATGTGGAATCTATTGAAGATGCTATAAATAAAGCTAAAGAAAATAAAAACAAACCATCTCTAATTAAAATAACTACAGAAATTGGCTATGGAACTTCTAAACAAGGAAAAAGCTCTGTTCATGGTTCTCCATTAGGTAAAGAAGACATGGAAAATCTTAAAAAATTCCTAAATTGGGAAGAAGAAGAATTTACCGTACCAGCTAAAGTACGTGAACATATGGCCAATTTAGTTGAAATGGGAGAGAAAAAAGAAAAAGATTGGGAAGAAAAATTAGAAGCTTACAAAAAAGAATATCCAGAATTAGCTAGGGAATTAGAAAACTGGATAGATTTAAAACTTCCTATAGACTATTTAGATTCAGAAGAATTTTTACAATTTGAAAAAGATCACTCCACAAGGGAAGCATCTGGGGTAATTATTAATAGATTAGCTGAAAGAATTCCAAATTTGATGGGAGGTTCAGCAGATTTAGCTCCATCAAATAAAACTAATATGGATAATAGAGAAGTATTTTCACATGAAAATTACAAAGGTTCAAATATCCACTTTGGTGTAAGAGAACATGCTATGGCTGCTATACTAAATGGAATGGCTCTACATGGTGGATTAAGAGTATATGGTGGAACTTTCTTTGTATTTAGTGATTATATGAAACATAGTATGAGATTATCTGCTCTTATGAACAATCCAGTTACCTATGTATTGACCCATGATAGTATTGGTGTAGGAGAAGATGGACCAACTCATCAACCAGTAGAACATTTGGCTATGCTTAGATCTATGCCAAATATGACAACCTTTAGGCCAGCAGATGCAAAAGAAACAGCAATAGGCTGGTATTATGCATTAAATAGAGAAAATGGACCTACATCCTTAGTTCTTACAAGACAAGGAGTACCAATATTAGATGAAACAGGTAGAGATGCATTAAAAGGTGCTTATGTATTAAAGGATACAGGAGAAAATATAGATATAATTTTAATGGCAACAGGTTCTGAAGTTCAATTAATATATAAAGCAGCAGATATTTTAAAAGAAAAGGGTATCAACTCTAGAGTAGTAAGTATGCCATCTTGGGAATTATTTGAAGCACAATCTGAAGAATATAAAGAAAAAGTATTGCCAAAGAATATAAGAAAAAGATTAGCAGTAGAAGCAGCATCTTCACTAGGCTGGCATAAATATGTAGGATTAGATGGAGAAACAATATCCATTGATGGATTTGGAGCTTCTGCACCAGGAAATCAATTATTTGAAAAATTTGGATTTACAGTGGAAAATGTAGTGGAAAAAGCATTAGAATTGATTAAATAGATTATTTATTAAATAACTTACAATTTTGGGGCCTGACCCCAAAATTGTAAGTTATTTTTATACTCTATTAATTTTCCATATACCTTTATTATAGTGATATAAAATTATAATTACTTCAGCAATTTCTGCTAAGAAAAAACTAATCCAAGCGTATATTACTGGTAATTGAAAAATCTTTGTAGCTAGAAATAATACAGGAACCTGTACTACCCATCTGGAAACGAGGCTGGACATTAGGAATGGTGTATTATGGCCTGAACCAGTAAATACAGAACTTAGCCCCATAGCTCCTCCAGCTAGGATTAAAGAAGGTGTAAGTAGTCGAATCATAGGTATGCCAATTTTAATAACCTCTGGCTCTTCTATAAAAATTTTCATTATTTTATCAGGGAAGATCAGGGAGATTATAGTAACCCCACCCATCATAATCATATTTAGCACTGCAGCAAATTTTGCTGTATTAGTGGCTCTTCCTAAATCCTCTGCCCCTAGTGCCTGACCTACTATGGTACTAGCACCCATTACAATTCC
>JAAZMA010000030.1 GCA_012799055.1 Tissierellia bacterium | reverse complement strand
TTCCCTCTTACCAGGTACCAAATGTCCTTCCAATACTATTTCAGCATAGGCTGGTACCAATAGATCTACTGATTCACATCTTACTAATTCTAATGGTTCCCCTCTTAGGGCACTATCTACTTCATATTTGTCCACTCCATAAGTAGAAGAGGAAATTTGACTAGCCATTAAAAATTCTGCATCATAGCCTAGTACTATGGCTATTTCAAGTTTCCTATTTTGTTTTTCCAATTCTAAAAAATCATTGGTTAATTTAGTTGATGCTATTAAGGCTGAAACTTGATTTCCCCCATTTATTTGAAATCTCCTAATGGAAGTAAAATGTTTTCCTGTCTCTGGGTCTTTTACCACCAATACACCTGCTGTAATAAAAGAGGAAGAATCCTTTTCTTGAAATTTAGGAATGGGAAACAATTTAGCTATATCTATATTTCTTCCTATAATATTTTCCTTAATAGGCCCATTTTCCACTATTTTATAAGGCTGGGGATTGGCAATAGCATCCATAAATTTAAACAGTCTATTTTCATGATTCATATTTAATAATTTATATATTATTTCCCTATCTCCATATAGGCCACCTGCAACTTTGTAAGGGCTATTATATACATTATTAAATACTATGGGCCTTTTGTTCCTAAAGTATTTAAGCACTGCCCCCATTTCATATTCTGGATTTACTTCCCTATTACATTGAAGAAGTACTCCCATTTTATCCATTTCATTTAAGGTATATCTTAGCATTTGCTTTTCCAATTTATCCCCCCTTCCTATAGGCCTTCCCATCTATTTACTAAATTATTGTCAATTCCTAGCATGTCTAAGATTCTGCCAGTCATATTCACAATTATATCCTCTAAGGTTTCAGGATGATTATAAAAACCAGGACTTGGTGGGAATATTGTAACTCCCATTTTGGATAATTTTAGCATATTTTCTAAATGTATTGGACTTAAGGGAGTTTCCCTTGGAACTAATATTAATTTTCTCCCCTCTTTAATACTTACATCACAGGCCCTAGTTAATAAATTATCTGAAAAACCATTGGCCACACTAGATAAAGTTTTCATAGAACAAGGTAAAACCACCATACTATCCACTTTGAAAGAGCCACTGGCTATGGGAGCTGCAAAGTTTTTATTATCATGGAAATGTGTAGCCATAGGTTTTAAATCTTCTAATTTCATCCCTGTTTCATGTTCTGTTACATATTCCCCCATGGTACTTACTACTAAATGGGTCTCAATATTTAGTTCTTTTAATGCCTTTAGGAGGGAAATGGCATAAATAGAGCCACTTCCCCCAGATATTCCAACAATTATTTTCATAAGCATACCTACTTTCATACATATCCTGTCTAATTATTCTACTTTATTTTCTGTGTCTCCGCCGCCTTCCCATGGATCTAGGCCTTTTTCCCAATCGGAAATATATTCATCAATGGTCATTACCTTAGCAAATATACTTAAATCCTTTAAACCGTATTCATGCATTTCTTCAGTTTTAGAATCGCAACCATCACTTAAGGCTATTACTTTATAGGCACGAGCTAAAGCATCTGTGGCTGTACTTCTAACACAAACATTGGTCCATACTCCTGTAACCACTACTGTGTCTATATTTTCTTCCCTTAAATAAAGGTCTAAATCTGTGTATTGGAAACCACTATGTCTTCTCTTAGGAACTATATATTCATCTCCTTCTGGATATAGTTCTTCTATAAAATCTGAACCCCAAGTACCAGCTACAGCATGAACTGGTCTAACTCTAAAGTCAGCATCGTTTTTTCTATGGGCTTCTTGAATATGAACTATTTGAATATCGTCACCTTCTCTTTCCCTAACCCATTTTAATAATCTTTGAAGATTTTTTGTAATTCTAGCTGCCCCAGGACAATACAATGCCCCTTTTTCATTGGCAAAATCATTTAACATATCTATAACTAAAATAGCGTGTCTTGACATTCTATCTCTCCTTTTCTTTTTCATATATCTAGGCCAGGCAAGTATCGGTAAATATTGGAACCAATATCGTAAATATCGGAACCTGGTAAATATCGGAACCTTAAATATCTAAGCCTGGTAAATATCTGAGCCTGGCACTAACTTACTAACTTATTCAACAAATATCGGGACCTGGCACCAACCTTACTATAAGTTTTTGATATGAGTGCCCCATAGGGCCAACCTTAGTATAGGTTTTTGATATGAGTGCCCAATAGGAACAACCCCAATATAAGTTATCGATGGGTGTGCCCCATAGGGCCAACATACTAACTTATTCAATTGGTGTGCAAGGTCTCCAATAATCTTTTTTTAATTTACAATTTAAAATTTGTAACCCACAATTGGTTTTGCAAATTAAGATTCCCACTAAATACAATAACAATCCTAAATAGCCTATTAACTAATACCTAATTATTC